>JAQCEL010000127.1 GCA_027618655.1 Pseudomonadota bacterium
GCGCGTTTTGGTGAAAACATGCGCGATGAGGGCGCTACTCGATTGCTCGATGTTGCGTTCGATCATCCGATCGGCTTGGTGGCCAACGCGCTAGGTGTGCCGCCGAGTTACATGCTCGAACGCGCTAAGAAGCATGGTGTACCTGTTGCGGCCTTAGTCGGTGCTAAAGAACACGCTATCCATCAAGTACTCGCCGGTGTCGACATTCTCGTGGTCGCTGGCGGCGAAGCGGGCGGGCATTGTGGGGACGTCTCTACTTTGGTGTTGGTGCCGGAAGTCTACGCAGCCGTAAAGCCGTACGGGAACGTACCGATTCTCGCCGCAGGCGGGATTGTCACGGGTCGGCAAATGGCCGCTTGCATGGCGATGGGAGCGGACGGCGCGTGGACTGGGTCTGTATGGCTCACGACTACGGAGGCGGAAACCTCACCCATCGTAAAGGAAAAAATGCTCGCGGCCGGATCGCGCGATACGGTGCGCTCGAAAGCGCGAACGGGGAAGTATTCACGTCAGCTGCGTTCCGCGTGGACTGATGCGTGGGAGCATCCCGATGCGCCGCAACCCTTACCCATGCCACTGCAGTCAATCGTCACCGAGCCGGTCCTCGCGAAGGTCAACAAACTAGCTGACGGCGGCCACGAAGGCGCGCAACAACTCGCAACTTACTGGGTAGGACAAGGGGTCGGGATGATGAACGAGACATTGTCTGCGCGCGCGGTGGTGGCGAATTTCATGGAAGACTTTCTTGACGCACAAGTCCGCATGCGAGCGTTCATGGACGGTTAACCAGAATTGCACCAAACATTCGGCGGCACGCCGTGGAATTGTCTTAGCGTCATTGAACCTCTAAATTGTCTAGCCAGCCAAGGCAGCGCTAAGGTAGGCTGGCAACATGGTTGGCGAACGAAATTAACTAACGAGGAGTAGAAGAATGAAGATTGGCATCATGCCATTGTTCGGCGGAGAAACCTCAGCCCCGCAATACGTCGCGAAAATCGCCAAAGCGCTGGAGGAGCGTGGTTATTATTCAGTCTGGGCTGTCGACCATATTCTTATCCCGAAAATAATAAATTCGGCGTATCCCTACCAAAAAGATGGATCGTTTCCAGTCGATCCGAAGTTGTTGGGTCTGGAGCCATTCGGCTTGTTGTCGTATATGGCTGCGTTCACGAGCAAATTGCGTTTAGCGACAGGCGTCGTTGTCTTACCCCAACGCAACGCGGCATTGACGGCCAAACAAGCCGCCGATCTCGATGTACTGTGTAGCGGACGCTTCGATTTTGGTATTGGCGTGGGTTGGTTAGCCGAAGAATTCGAGGCGCTCGGCATGTCCTATGAACGTCGCGGGGCGCGAACCGACGACTACATTCGGTTAATGAAAAAATTATGGGAGGACGGCGAATCGTCTTACGCTGGTGAATTCGCTAGTCTGCCGTCAAGCTATCAATATCCTAAGCCCGTGCAAAAACCGCATCCGCCACTTTACTTCGGTGGTGAAGGTAAGGCCGCGTTGCGTCGAGTTGCGCGCTTCGGGCACTGGTACGGGGTTGATGTTATGCCAGAAGAAGTCCCAGCCAAGCTGGCGGAACTGAAAATCCACTGCGATCAAGAAGGTCGAGACATTAAAGATGTGAAAGTAGCACTGTGTCCGTATGCCAATCCGTGTGATCGAGATACCTTACGCCGCTATGAAGACGCTGGCATCGATCAAGTTGTCATGGCCGCTTTCGTACCAGGTCAGGACGCGATGGAAGCGGTTATCGATGACATCGCGGAACGTCTTATCGTTGCCGCGTAGCCAGCATAGTAAATGGATGAGCGAGCAGAGCAAGACCAACCGACTCGTAATTTTTGAGTGGATGGTTAACAATAATTACATGAGAGGAAATAAAATCATTTTTTGACAGGAGACTAAGTCCGATGAAATGGAAAGTAGGTGACACGACAATTACGAAGCTCGAAGAAATCGTATATCCCGAATTCTCCGATGTGATCCCCGCGGCGACGCCCGATGTGGTTAAGAAAGTGAAATGGCTGTTTCCGCATTTCGTAACGCCAGAAGGACATTTAAGCCTCAGTATTCATTCGCTCATTGTTGATACGCCAGGAGCGACCCTAATTGTCGATACCTGCATTGGCAATGAACGTGATCGCAATCCGTTCGAAGTGATGCATATGCTGTCGACTTCGTACATGGAAGACATGATTGCAGCGGGCTACCATCCAGATGGCGTTGATTACGTACTCTGCACGCATCTTCACCTCGACCATGTTGGTTGGAACACGAAGAAAGTGGGTGACAAATGGGTGCCGACTTTCCCGAATGCGTCGTACCTAATGGGCAAAAAAGACCTCGATTTCTGGGGCAAGGCTAGCCCGAATGCCGAAGAAGACTTCATGAAGATCCAAGCGAAAGTTTTCGAAGACTCCTTACAGCCGATTTTAGACGCTGGACTTGCCAAGCCGGTCGATGGAGCAACTCAAGTATGTGACGGCGTGCGTCTTATTCCAACCCCCGGACATTCTCCAGGTCACGTATCCGTGATCATCGAATCTGCTGGTGAAAGCGCAATGATCACAGGCGACTTTATTCATCACCCAATCCAATTCAACGATCCTGGTCTCGTGAGTCCGTTTGATGTTGACAACGAGATGGCGGTCGCCACGCGTCGGCGTATTTTCGGTGAATATGCGGATACCCCAACGTTAATTATCGGAACGCATTTTGCGGGACCCACGGCCGGAAAACTGGTGCGTGACGGCGATGCGTATCGCCTTGACGTATAACGTTTGAGATTGCCGAGCTAGCGGCGTTGGCCGCTAGCTCGGTGGCCGAGGGTTTATCGTTGTCGAAATTATTTTACGCGTCAGACAGCGATCGAAATTAATTCTTCCAGGATAAAGTGATATGCATTCTGCCAACGGGCGAATGGCCTTAGAGCCGCGGTATATTGTTTCTGAGTTGGATGCTATTGCACGTCAGGCAGCCAATGCCGATCTAAGCCGAACGATCGCGGCGGAAGTGATTAGCGGTATCCAAGCGACTAACGTGATGCGCTTGTCGTCGAGTCTGGAGCTCGGCGGCTTGAACGAATCGATCGTCTGCATGGCAGACGAATTACGTGCCGTCGCGGCGCGCTGTGGATCGACGGCCTGGTGTCTGTGGAATCATTTGTGCACCTTTCATCTGTTCTGTGGGTTACTCGGTCCGGACAACGCAGATTTTTTGCGTGGCATCACTGAGAGACACGAATGGGTATGCTTTCCGGCAGGTGCGAGCTCTTCGGTGACCTATGAACGCCTTGGCGATGAGATCGTGATCGATGGTTCGGCTGCATTTGGTTCCGGGTCGCGCTATGCACAATGGGCAGGTGTGATCCTCGATCAGCGCCAAGATCGCCCTGAGACGCACTTCGTACTTGCGGATCTCCGCGGACCAGGCGTGCGCATCGACCCGACTTGGGAGGCGATGAGTTTGCGCGCTTCAGCCACCGACCACATCTATTATGAAAACGCACGCGCCCCAATCGAGCGCGTGGTGCCATTTCCAATTCCGTCGCGAGTGGCGTTTCGCGATCCCGAGCGCGTGATGATTAATCATCGATACCGCGAAGATTGGGTTGCGCTATCAGTACTTTGGCTAGGCGCTATGGCTTGTGGTGTTGCCGAAGTTTCTCTCAACGAGACGTGTGAGAATATTCGCGAACGAACCGCGATATTTGGGACCAAAATGGTTGAACGGCCAACCATCCATGTCAATCTTGGCCGTGCGCGCGCGAAACTGAATGCGGCTCTCGATACCGTGTATGCCGCCTGCGCCGAAACAGATACTCGTATTATCGAGGGCGCTATTCCAACTGAGGGCGATTACTTGCGCCAATGCGCTGCGGGTATGGAGGCAGTATTACTGTGTGAAGACGTTATGGGTCTTGTGCTACGGGTTTTAGGCGGTAACGGATTGCGCCAAGGCACAGATTTCGAACGCCGTTATCGAGATTTCCAGGCGATGCCGTTGCATATCAACGGTCACGTCGATCGCGTGACAGAGCAAATGGGACGCCATTCGCTTGGGCTAAAAACGCTAAATCCGATTTAGTTCAATTGAATTTAAGCGACACGAATATTTACGACGCATTCGAGTTGATCAAGCGGCCATTGTTGCCGATCGCCGAGTCCGAGCGTATCCTTCGCGGCATTGTGGTGGGCGCAAAAACGCTGCGCCCGCGAAACCTGTGTGAGGAATCCAGCATGCCTTTATACGACTACCAATGCCGGGAAAACGGCGTACAAATTGAAATCCACCACCCGATGGCGCTAACGATTAAGACCTGGGGTGAACTGTGTGAGCAATCAGGCCACCCGCTTGGTGACACCGCAGCTGATGCGCCGGTCGAAAAAATGATGGGTGCCGGCAATCCGTTTAAGCCGACCAAACCACTCGACTTCAAAAAAGATCGTGCCCCTTTCCGAGGCACGATGATGGCGCCAATGCGAACTAACAAGTTCTAATTAGAACGCAAGACACGCGAACCGAACTCGCGCTATCTCACGGCTAGCCCGTTAAACGCACAAAAACCCCGGTCCGGGGCCGCCTTGCGGGGCTTTTTTATGTCTAGAGTTTCGCCACGCATTTAATTTCGATGAGCAAACCGGGCATCGCCAAGGCGGAGACGCCAATCCCGGTCCACGCTGGCACCTGATTGGTGAAGTAACGGTCCTTTACCTTCATAAAATTTGCGAGATCCCCAACATCGGTATGGTAGGTGACCATATCCACGACATTGTCAAAAGTTGCTCCAGCGGCGCGCAACACTTTGCTGACATTTTCGAACGCTTGGATGTATTGCGCGTTCGCCCCGTCAAGCACGTTTAACTGTTCGTCACGACCGACCTGTCCGGCGATGTACAACGTGTCGCCAACCACTACGCCAGGGCTGTAGTGAAATCGTTCACGAATAATTTCCATGCCTTGCGGCACGATATCTTTGCGTTGCATTGTTCTGTTCCTTTGTTTGATGGCATTCGATGGTTATTCGGTAATCGGATTAAAACGCGACTGATGCAATCATATCTTGGCCGATGACTGTTCGGGCAGGTTAACAATTATTTTCGATCGCGGCATCGAATACGCGCACCTTCTCAATACGCATTATGCGTCAACGACGATAATTCCCCGGCAACGCGCTACGACGATAATTTTCCTGTACCACCTTTTGCAACTGCAGAAGGAAGCTTGC
Organism: Pseudomonadota bacterium; assembly: GCA_027618655.1. GTDB lineage: Bacteria > Pseudomonadota > Gammaproteobacteria > UBA11873. The sequence continues at coordinate 5,238 of JAQCEL010000127.1, forward strand.
GCATGGCATCGACCGCGGAAAATGCAGAACGCTTGTTCGAGCGTCCCCCACTCGTGACAAGGCATATTCTCGATGCCGGCGGCGATGCCTTAGGGTGGGTCATCGGCAGGTGGTGAGCTAACAGTCAGTGGCGCGGCAACAACGCGCCGCGTCCCATCGTCATAGTTTTTGACCTTCAGCCGCAGTGCGCCGCCAACTTGCGCTTTGCTGGGTATCGTGACGACTCGAGCTTGGCCGCCTTCCGGCAATTCAACGACAATAATACTAAGCGCTTTTTTGCTAGCGCTCGCCGATTTTTCTTCGACCTCCTCACCAATAACTTCTACGACTTTCCCGACCACGAATGTTTCGCTTACCAGGTCAACGGTGGGGTCGCTCAGGAAAATCCACGCAACAAGGCCGACGGCGCCCAGGGCGAGAACGATCGAAAAACGCCGATTGTGTAGGTGTTCGTCGGGCATACATTAAACGACTATTCGTGTCGCCCCGAGTGTGGATCCCCGTCAGTCAAGATGCAACAAAATGGATCCGCAGCTGAGTGCCGTGAGCGCCCTAGTGTCGCACGGCGTTTCGATCTGAAATACGCTACGCTATGGTGCTCGAGGTGAGTCCATTGCGATCACGATCAACTGATGCACTCGCTTGCCGGCAAGATGCGGCGGTGGGTGAGTTTGGAAGGAATTTCGTGCTGGCGGCAATTCTGTAAGGAGAACAACGATGACCATCTATGCAGACAATTCTCTATCTATTGGCAACACGCCATTAATTCAGCTGAACCGAGTCATGGGGAAAACCTCGGCCCGCGTGCTCGCGAAAATCGAAGGGCGTAACCCGGCTTATTCGGTTAAGTGTCGCGTTGGGGCCGCTATGATCTGGGATGCAGAAGCGAGCGGCGCATTGAAAACGGGAATGGAAGTCATCGAGCCAACGAGCGGCAATACGGGTATAGCACTCGCCTTCGTTTGCGCAGCACGTGGTTACAAACTGACCTTAACGATGCCGGAGACGATGAGTCTTGAGCGACGCAAAGTACTCAAGGCATTTGGCGCCGAACTCATTCTTACCGAAGGGGCGAAAGGAATGCCCGGCGCGATTGCGAAAGCAGAGGAGATCGCGGCGAGCGACACCGCGCGCTATTACTTGCCTCAGCAGTTTAAAAACCCATCGAATCCAGCGATCCATGAAAAGACGACTGGCCCCGAGATCTGGAACGATACGGGCGGTGAAGTGGACGCTATCGTCGCAGGCGTCGGCACGGGTGGAACCATTACTGGCATTGCGAGATATCTCAAGAACACGCAAAAACGTAAGGTGCGTATGGTCGCGGTGGAGCCCGTAGGCAGTCCGGTGATCAGCCAAAAGAGGGCGGGCAACGATCTAACGCCGGGGCCGCACAAGATCCAAGGGATCGGCGCTGGCTTCATTCCAGATAACCTAGATATTTCTCTGGTCGACCAGGTTGAGCTAGTTTCAAACGAAGACGCCATTGCCTTTGCGCGGCGACTAGCCACTGAGGAGGGGATTCTGTGCGGGATTTCTTGCGGTGCCGCAGGGGTCGCCGCTGCGCGCCTCGCTGCCGATCCGACCCTGGCCGGCAAAACCATCGTCGTGATACTGCCAGACGGCGGCGAACGATACTTATCGAGCGTGTTGTTTGAAGATATTACGGCTTAAAAACAGGGTTTTGTTGACCCACATCGTAACGGTCTAAAGGTAAAACCATGGCGCAGAACATTAACGTGCTTGGAGTCGGGATGACTCCCTGACACGCTGACCCGTGGCGCGCGCGAACTCTATGGGGAAGATGATCTGGGTCGCCTAATTCGCGACATCGATTGCTTACGTTATTCAACAACCGCGGGCACCAATGCGGTTGTGGAGCACAAAGGAACCCCGGTCGCCGTGTTAGTTGAAACAGGCGAAGAGCAGACTTTATACGGTACACAAGCGCACTTGAGTGACAATTCCTTATGGCATGCGATTGTGCCGCATGAGCCGTGCGGCATTACAGTGGCAAAAGACCGCACAGTCGACGGCGCTGAGTTAACGAAAATCGTCAATCACCTGTTGTCGAATGGCGCGTTGCGGATGATCGTCGCACTACGCTCAAAAGAAGTGGAGCAAAGTGTCAAAGACGAACTTCTCGAACGATATCCGCGACACTTGCTCGGGGCGATCCCGTTTCTGATATCAACCGAATTGAATGTCGCCGCTGCTGGTTGACAAAAATAACGAGTTTCGTCGCGATATATTGACGTTGTTACAAAATTCCGTACGTGAACCTAAGCTGCAACTCGACCGTATGAAAGCGAAATTATTCGCCGCCATACGCATGAAAGCGCGAGTTGATGAGGCCATAGCGGAATACGGCGTTGATGCAGTGATTGCAACTTTGCGCAAAACGCTCATCGATACAGAAAACGAAGTGCGGCGTAAATTGATGTCCTGGCCAGATGGCAAAGACCGAACATGGCGACGAGGAAATTGCGCGTATGGCTTGACGGCCAGCGCGACAAACTCGTTTGGATCGAGTTCGACGATTACGCGCGCAAAATTTTCGCTGGCCAGACACAAGACTGGCGACGCATCGCGAGCGTCTTTGTGAGTGGCATCAGTCAAGCGCTAGCAGTGATCCGAACTGACGTATTGTCGATCGATTTACTGGCGCCATTTCTACAACAAGAATTGCCGGCGGACTTGTCTCCAGCGGAACGCGTCCACCGGTTGTTCCAACAGCAAGCGGCGAAAGAATTCATTACCCAGACGATCGATGCCTTAGCGCCTCGCTTCGGCGACCAAGCGGACATTGCTTTGAAATTACCTTCGCCGGCGCAATTGTTGCGTCGCGCGGGCGCCGACGATGAACTCGCGTTCGACGATTTAGATGACGTCGGCATCGGCCTATCCAATCTTGTGCGTGAGTTTTCAAAAAAACCAATTTCGGTATTACTCGTCACCAGCGCGAAATCGATTGGCACGGATGCTGAGCATCGCTAGCTGGCGGTTACGAGCCAGTCGCTCTTGTATCGGTCGCGCTCCATATACCCTATCTGCGAACCGTAATTCCTAGAAATATATTTGCGTCAAGATCTCGCTTGTCAAGCGCGTGCGCTCGAGCGACTTCATGGCGAGATTATTGAAACCTAAGAGATGCGCTTAATGAAACAAAGTTCGGTTTTGACGCATTGCAGCAGAAATTGTCTTGCTGATGAGTAGGTTGACAGGGTTTGGGGACCAACTTATAGTCCCCGCTCGCTTCGCCAACGGCCTTATTAAGGCATAAAAAAGTGCCGGTCGGAGCTTGTCGTGTGTCTCTTTTGCTCCTGAGATGGGCGACAAATAGAAACTCGAGGTATAAATAAAAATGGTTCGGCAAGACCGGCCATGCGAGGGTGCGCAACCGGGGTTGTTTCTTCAAACTCGCCACTGCCTATCCGCGTAGACTTCTTCAAATTTCAAACTGCTGCAACCTCTGCTTGCACGCACGGAGTAGGCCTAAATCATGAAAGGTATTCGCTACCGCTTAGCCACAGCGACAATGAAGCATCGTAAGTTTTCTGCCGCATTGTTGTTTGGAATCACCGTGTTCTTCGCAGTAGGTCTGCAACACGTCGAGCTTAAAACTATCTTCTCGGATTTATTTCCGAAAACGCATCCTTTCGTTCAGACCTTCGTTGACCATCCAAATTTCGGAAATCCGTTAACCGTCACGTTAATGCTCAAAAGAACGGACGGTCAGGACATCTACAATCACGAAACGATCTCCAAAGTTTGGCGACTAACTCGTGAAATCGATTTAACTCCCGCGGTTGACCACGACCAAATCCTTTCTATCACGACCGAGAAGGCTCGCTACGCAGAGGCGACTCCCTACGGTGTTGATTTACGCCCACTAATGGACGACCAGCCACCCGACACTGCCGAAGGCTTGGCGGATTTTCGTAGCCGAGTCGATAAAGCGCCGAACGTGCGAACGTTCTTAATATCCAGGGACGAAACCGCGACCATCATCAGTGCTACGTTCATTGAACAAAGCTTGGATTACGGTGTTGTGTTCGACTTCGTGCAAAAACTGGCCGAAAAAGAACGCGATGAACATCACGAAGTTTACGTCGCGGGTCAACCAATTCTTACGGGTTGGGTTTACTTCTACGAGCACCAGATGCTGTCGATTTTTGCCATTACCGCGGCAGCGCTGCTACTTTCCTTAGTGATCTACATGCAGAATATCCCTGGCGTGGTGACGCCGCTGGCGGTAAGTATCACTGCGGCGATTTGGGGATTCGGCTTTGTCGGCTGGCTAGGAGATCCTATCGAACCGTTGATCATGGTCGTCCCGCTATTGCTCGTTGCCCGATCGTTTAGTCACTGCGTACAATTTATCGAACGCTACTACGAAATCTATTATGAGATAAAGGACCGGCGGAAAGCCGCTGAGCTCTCACTCGGGGTCATGATGGCGCCAGGCGTTCTAGGCATTGTGACCGATGCGGCCGGACTATTCCTGATCGCAGTGGCGCCTATTCCAGTGATGGAGCGATTCGCGATATTCTGCGGATTCTGGGCTCTTATCCTAATTCCGGCAATTCTATTTCTGACGCCGATTATGCTGTCCTGGTTCCCAGCACCGCGCAATGTCGCGGCCTTGATCGGCAAATCCGACAAACGCAGCTGGCACGATAGCATTATCGATTTTTTGCAAGTTGTGGGTCGGGCCAGCCACGGGGCCCAAGCAAAATACACGACCGTTGTGGTCCTTGTATTGTTCGTTGTCGGAATGTATTTGGCGTTGCAAATTAAGGTCGGAAATCCCACCGAAGGCAGTAACTTGCTGTTTGAAGATTCGGATTTCAACACGGCGGTGCGGGCTATTAATCGACACTTCCCGGGGTTGATGACTTTGGAGGTCGTGTTTGAAGTGAAAGATAAAGAAGCAGACGGCGACGCTAGGATGCTGCGTTCAAGTGACGCGGTGCAGACGATGTTTGCATTGCAAAGTCTGCTTGAAGCTGCACCAGATGCGCCGACTGCCACGTTATCCTTTGCAGATTATTTACCCGAAGCACAGCGTCTGTTCAGCGGGGGAAATCCTAAATGGGCGACCATCGACAAAAACGATGACGCCTCTACCGCAGCAGTCGGTGCTCTACTACTCGGATCGAGTACTAAGAACTACAGTCATGTGAGTGACTTCGAGTTAGAAAACGGCACAGTATCGCTCTGGTATAAAGACAACAAACAAGAAACAGTCGACGCGGCGCTACTCCAAACAAGAATCGCGCTTGAAAAAGTCGGTATTGAACACGAGAAATTCCGTATCCGACTCGGTACCGGCGCTATCGCGTTACAACAATCCGTCAATGATACGGTGGACTACTACCAGTGGGTGATCCTAGCGCTCCTCAACCTGGTTATATTTCTAACCTGTAGCTTTGCCTATCGTTCATTCGCGGCCGGTATCTTGCTGCTTATTCCAGTGAACTTCTCCAACATGCTGCTCGGCGCCGTGATGGTGCTGATGGGCATCGGGCTCGATGTGAATTCGCTTCCGATTGCGGCTATTGGCATTGGTGTGGGTATCGACTACGGGATTTACTTGCTGAGCCGTATTTGCGAGGAATTCCGAGATAATCAGCACCATGGTGACGCGATTCAAGGCGCTGTTACCACAACCGGCAAGGCGATTTTCTTTACCGCCTCAATCGTGCTGCTCGGTATTCTTCCGTGGTACATACTTTCCGAATTGAAGTTCCTGGCTGACATGGGTCTGCTGCTCGTCATGATTATGTTGATCAACATGGTTATTGCGTTGGTTGTTTTGCCGTTACTCGTTTATTTGTTCAAACCTAATTTTATTGAGCGAGAACATTTAATCATTTCGGAAAACGCCGACTTATCAGAATTGCTCGCACACGATTAAGTAACACACAAAGGTAGGAAAATAATAATGAGTAGTCTTTTGAACCGACTTGCGCTGCAACGCTTCCGAGCGCGAAGCGCGCGCCTGTCGATAATCGTTTTGAGCATGGTGTTAGTTTCATGCATGGCGCACGCTGAGCAGGAATCGATCGAAGTCGTCCGTACCGGAATCGCTCACGACGCGCTCTTTGCGCTCGACATGAATGGCGAGAAGGGTGTGGCTGTCGGTAACTTCGGCTTAATTATGGAAACCGTAGACAGCGGTGCGACCTGGACAAAAACCGAGCCCGTTACGGACCAGGGCCTACTTGGCGTTGCCACAGCGGGTGATCGACAAATTATAGTTGGCCAAGGCGGCGTGGTGGTGACTCGAGTCGGCGATGGTAAATGGGAAGTCCTCGAAAACGATATTGGTTTGCGTTTGCTCAACGTCGATATTCACGAGAGCGGCTTAGTCGTTGCGGTCGGCGAATTTGGCGCGATACGACGCTCGCGCGATAACGGTAAGACATGGGATGAGATCACGATCGATTGGGGACTTTATAACGACGAAGGATACGAGCCGCACCTCTACGATGTGAAAATCCGCGACGCGAATACCGTCGTTGTAACGGGCGAATTTGGCTTAGTGTTGTGGTCGCAAGACGGCGGCGATACGTTCCTCGCCCGTCATCAAGGCGACGAGTCGTTGTTCGCCATCCACTTGGACGCAGACGGTACGGGCTCGAGTTACGCGGTCGGTCAAGACGGTGAAGTGTTGCGTAGCCAGGACGAGGGGCAAACTTGGGTAAAACTAAATGCTGGCTCGACCTCGAATTTACTCGGTGTTTGGTCAGGTCAAGGGGAGGTTGTGATTGTCGGAATTCGAGAATTGTTGCGCTCGAGTGACGATGGTGAGACGTGGAAACGCTCGGACGACTTCAAAGTACTGAGGACTTGGTACCAAGGAATTGATGCTGGGGTCGCCGAAATCGAAGCACCAAACGGTTTCCTTAGAACCCAGGTATTGTATATCGCAGGCTACAACGCCACTATATCTAGGATCTTGGAATAAGCGCTTAAAGTGAATTATCAAATACTGGGCGCAGCAATAAAACAACAAAATAATTAACGAAAAAAATACAAGACAAAAATCAAAAAAAGACTGTCCATTCACCCATTATTCGTTATACTGCGTCGTAATTGACGTAAGTTGCGCGGCTAGACGTAGGTGAGCGGAACTTGAAGATGTGACGGAATAACAACAAGAAGGCAAGTCGTTGTAGCCGTCTGGGGTGAAAAAAAACTACAGCTTTACTTAAGAGGAGAGCGGGAGTGAATAAAACTAAGCTCGCAACCAATTCCACTACGGTGGTAGCGTTGGCACTATTACTTATCCCGAGCGCCGCAATGGCTATCGACTGGAACTTTTCCGGTTTTATACGCCAAGAAATTGCAGTCTCGATTACCAACGACAAGAACCCAAACAACTCGTCTACGAACGCGTTTGTTGATCAAGCGATTCCAACGACGACTACTGGTCTTTATAACCCGGGTATAAATACGGTCGTGAATCCACTGACCGGAATCCGAAGTGCTGCTTCTCCTTTTGGCGATCCGACTAAACTG
>JAQCEL010000128.1 GCA_027618655.1 Pseudomonadota bacterium
CCCGTGCTTTTAGATCAATTCGTGATCGATAGACTTGTTCTTATAACTGAATGTGTGATCTTGCCCTGGACTCTCGAACCTGAATTAGGTTTCAGATCCGAGTTAAGAAAATTAATATCAATGCGCCAAGCCGCACCGCCTGGAGACTACGACTCGCTATTTTGTCGCGTTGTTGGTGATGTGGCTCAGTTTTCGTCGTGCCGGGTGATGGTCACGATGCGGCTATCAAACGCAGCATAAGTGGCAAGGGTTTTCGCAAAATCTAACGGCGCCGAATAGCACCATCCGACTGCTTCGACCAAGCTATCGTCGCGAACAAAATCGTAATAGTGAGTATCGCCCTTTAAAGGGCAGTGCGAGGTCTTCGCGGATCGCCGCAACAACGTCATGTTCAAATCCGCGAGAGGGAAATAAATCACCGGATCGTAGATGTGGTAGCCCACTTCGGACAATTTCAATACGGCCTTCGAGTCCCCGATGACATGATTGTTTAGGGTCGCAACGCACCGCACGTTCGGATACGAATACTCCATAAAATGGCGTGGTTCGTCCGGTCGGTGAATTGCACTCTTGATCAGTGTGACCTGTTCCATCAGTTGAACCCCCATAGATTATGCGGCATGGATTGACGAAATAAGCTCGTCCCAGCGGTTGAATCCTGCTTCTCCGGTGATTGAGAGATACAAGGCCACTCGATCAAGCACGCCATCATAACGCTCACGAAGACGCCGTCCTACTTCGGCCGGCGGGCATGCGATCGCCACTTCTTCGAGTAGTGCGTCAGGGACGAGTTCTGCCATTTCTTTAGTTTTACCTTCGCGCATTAGACCGTTCAATTTTTTCCCGAGGTCCCTAAAGCCGTGATGAACAAGCAGCGCGCCATAACTCGGTGTCGATCCATAAAAAGCGACTTGTTCGCGGACTCTTCGTTCCACGCGGCGAGTTTCCGCTTCCGTTTCACCAGTAATGACAAATACGGGTGCATATAACTCCAAATCGGTAACCGACAGGCCACGAGTTTTTGCACCCTGGTCGAGCGCGGGGCGGACAACTTCGTTCAGATAACTGACGGAATGCATCGGGTGAACGTGGAAGCCGTCTGCGACTTCGCCGGCTGCCCGACACATGCGTGGATTGACGCCGGCGAGATAGACCGGAATGTTTGGATGATCGATTGGGCCGGGATTAAAAAACGGATTGATTAATTTGAAGCGATAAAACTCGCCTTCATATTCGGGTCGCGTGTCGTTTTGAAACGTTTCCCAAATCGCCCGCATACAGCGGATATAATCTGTGACCCTCGCTGCTGGGTGATCGAACGGCGCCGAAAAGCGACGTTCGACATGGGCACGAACCTGCGTACCGAGACCCAGACGCAGTCGACCGTTGGAATAGTTCTGCAAATCCCATGCAGTCTGTGCCATCGAAAACGGTGTGCGAGCAAATGCGACGGCGATGTTCGTTCCAATGTCGAGTTTTGTCGTCGCGGCGGCCGCAAACGCTAGCGGAAAGAATGCGTCGTTCGTCGCTTCAAAAGTCCATGCGCAATCGTAACCCGCGGATTCAATGTCTTGCGCCTGCTGTGCGGCGGCGGCCGGCGGCAGGGCCGGCATTAGCGTATCGATTTTCACGTTTAAAATTCCTATAGTTGTTTAGCCCGGTGCGATGTTGGGGTCAGCGAAATTGACGTGCTGGGTCTGATCGCTAGTTGTGTCATTGCAAAGTTCATCCAGCCTGGTTGAGCGCGTCTTTAAGCAATGCGAAGCCGGTTCTCGCGAACGTCCACATGTTTTCTTCGCGATCGTTACTGCCCGTCTCGATCCGGGTGGTAAGAGAAACGGGTCCGTCGATTGCGAGAACACAGATGCCGGGTGGATGACCGTAGCGAGTGCCAGCAGGGCCAGTTGCGCCAAGTTCTGCCATCCCCCACGTGGCGTTGAGCTTTTCGCGAATTCGACGCGCGCACAAGGCAGCATATTCTTCGCTCAATGGTTTCATGCCCTTGAGAATATCGTCAGGTATATCGAGTAGTTCGCGACGCGCTTCGATTGTATAGATCACGCCGCCGCCTAAGTAATAAGCTGAAGCGCCTGGTACGGCGAGCAAGCTTGCGGATATTAGTCCGCCCGTTGATGACTCGGCGACCGCAATTGTCTGTTTGCGTTGCTTGAGTGATTCGGCAAGATCGGCGGTCAGGGAGATCAGCTTTTCCATGGAAGTTCTGCGATAGTGTTGATGAGCGCAGAGATTAAGTGAATTCGAAACCGTAACACAAGTTGAAACCCGTCTTCAGATGGTTCTGGGTCTCTCGTGCGGCAACTAATTCGGCCCAATAAGGAGGCAGTGGGATGACCTATAGAGCACATGTTTGCGTCCAATACGGCGATTACCAAGACTTAAGGATCCGAGAGTTTGACTCGCCGAGGCCCGCGGCCAACGAGGTTCTGGTCCAAAATCGGGCGTTTGCGGTGGGTTTTCCTGATCTCCTAACGATCCAAGGGAAGTACCAGCGCAAGCCAGCTGTTCCATTTACGCCAGGCAGCGAATTTTCTGGAAACGTAGTCGCAGTCGGGCGTGACGTGACCGACTTCAAGCCGGGAGACGCAATCATGGGATCCGTCTTACTCGGTGCGTACGCGGAACAAGTAATTGCGCCTGCATCGAACTGTTTTCAGCTACCCAAGCCGTTTAGTTTCGTCGATGGTGCGGCCTTTCAGGTCGCCTACCGCACGGCTTACGTCGCCTTAGTCGAGCGCGGCCAATTGAAGGCAGGCGAAACATTGCTTGTATTAGGTGCTGCCGGTGGGGTCGGCTTAGCGGCCGTTGAACTCGGTAAGGCGCTGGGTGCGAAGGTCATTGCTGCGGCATCCAACGAGGCAAAACTGTCGCTGACGAAAACGATGGGTGCTGACCAGACAATCAACTATGCGTCAGGAAAGTTTAGCGCAGAAGTCAAGGCGCTGACTGACGGGCGCGGCGCGGATGTCATATTTGATCCGGTTGGGGGAGATTTCTTCGACGACGCCACACATTGCATTGCCGCGTTTGGACGGATCCTCGTGATCGGATTCGCCAGCGGTCGGATCCCTCAACTGGCCGTCAACTATGCGTTGATCAAACAGATATCGATCGTCGGGGTTCGCGCCGGGGAATTTGGACGCCTCGATCCGGCCGGCGGTCGTCGGGTTAATGATGCGCTGCTGCGTATGGCAAATGACAATAAGTTTCACCCGCACGTGCACGGGCAATTCGCATTCGACGAAATCGACCAGGTTTTCCGGCTGATGATTGCTCGAGAAATTAACGGACGTGCAGTAGCGGTAATCAAATAGAACGACAAAATGTTAACAATGTCGTCTTTCGAGCTTAAGTCCAAAAATTCCTGCCGATATAGACTTTAATCACCTAAAGCAGTTATCGGCAGAGGCCCATGGATACATTATTCTTAGCCTACAATGATGAGTGCGACAGCGCACGGGCGAACCATGTTCGCAAACAATTACTCAGTTCTGGACGGTATCAGGTCGACGGTTATTCGCCATTTACGACATGGTCGAAGACTCATTCTGGTCCGTCAGTCGAACAAATCGAAAACGCCATCCAGGATGGGCTAGCTCGCTCGATCGCAACACTCGTACTGATTGGATCTGACTCGGCGGCCAATCGATGGATTCGATACGCGATCGAGCAAAGTTACACCGCCAAAAAACCAATGTTAGGTTTGTATATTAACGACTTAGCGGATGAGCGCGGTAAAAACTGTATCGCTGACGTTAATCCGCTTGAACGATTCGCGGTACTCGAACAGGGCAAAAAAATTTACTTGAGCGAACGCTACGATTCCTATGCATGGTCGGATTTGGGTGATGGGAAATTCGAGACGTGGTTGGAGCTTGCTCGCCAAAAAGCCGCGCTCGCGCACCCACAAGCACGCAAGATTTCCGTTATGCCCCGATGCATTGCGGTGAGCGAGTCAGTACCAGAACTCGAAACCATGGACATGTGAATCAGTTGAATTAAATGGTCGTGCGACGCATACCGAATATTGGTCGCTTCGATCCCTCGGAGAAGTGACGCGGCTGTGACACACAGCCACCTTGCGGGTAGGTACGACGAGGATTCCGACTCGCGCTTACCAAGCGTCCCAAACCGGTTTGCATTCGCTCGGTAGCTGCAGCGGCATATCGAGCCGCGCCCACGGCTGACCAGGTCGATGAAAATCTGAACCACAGCTCGCTAACAAGCCGGCTGCTGTCGCGCAGGCTGCCAATGAGGCCGTTAGTGCGGGATCCTGGAGCCCAGAAATCACTTCGATCGCGCCGCCACCAAGTTGCTTAAACTCTTCGATCAAAGCTGCACGTCTGGTGCGAGTCATCCCATATTTCCCGGGATGCGCGACAACTGCTGTACCACCCGCATCTCGGATCCAGCTAATAATTTGTTCCATGGAAGACCAATGCTGTTTTACGTCACCTATTTTCCCGGCGCCTAGATATTTTCTAAACGCTTGTCCCAAATCTTTAACAAATCCGCATTGGACAAGGTAATGAGCGAAATGGGGTCGTCCAATGGCACTTTGACCAGCGAACGCGCGCGCGCCGGCGAGCGCATCAGGCACGCCTATGCGTTCGAGCCCTGTGGCGATCTGCTCGGCCCGGGCCAGTCTTGCATTGGCCTGCACGGACACGGCGTGCTCCATCGCGGCGCAGCCGAGATCGATGTTGAGGCCGAGCACATGAATTCCGGTTCTATTCCACTCGGTTGAGAATTCGACACCGGGAATTAAGAGCGGTAGGGAGTCACCCGATCGTTCGATCTCCTGATACGCGAGCAAGGTGTCGTGATCAGTGATCGAGAGCATCTCTACACCCGCCTCGAACGCGTGCTGCAGCAGTTCGTTTGGACTTAGAAGCCCGTCAGATTTCTGGGAGTGGCTGTGTAGGTCGATGACCGCCATGTTGTAATTCGCCTATGCGTTCAAGTCGCGTGTCTAAATGGACAGCGACGATCGGTTTTAGGAGCCTATCGAATACCCTAAGCTCGACAGGTTCCTAATGCATTGTATCCTTTGTGCAAATCGAGATTTGCGATTCTGCTAAGATTGTTCCGCTCACCCTATCAAGTGACGACCCATCTGGAAAAAACTATGAGCGCTCATATCCAAAAATCGAGACTAGACGACCTTAAGTTCGACAATCGATTTGTGGGCGTACTGCCCGCGGATCCCATCGCTGACAACCATCGACGTCAGGTCACTGCGGCATGCTATTCAAGGGTTCTGCCACAAATCGTCGCGCGCCCGGAGCTGGTCGCCTTCTCAAAAGACGCCGCGAGCTTATTAGATCTCAGTGCGGCGGATTGCATGAGCTCAGAATTCGCCGAAGTCTTTGCCGGCAATCGTACGTTGGACGGGATGGATCCGTATGCGATGTGCTACGGTGGGCATCAGTTCGGCAATTGGGCCGGCCAGCTCGGTGACGGGCGGGCCATTAACCTGGGTGAAATTATCAACGCGCGCGGCGAACGATGGGCGCTACAACTCAAGGGCGCTGGACCGACGCCTTACTCGAGAACCGCTGATGGCCTCGCTGTTTTACGTTCATCACTGCGCGAATTCTTGTGCAGTGAAGCGATGCATTATCTCGGCGTGCCGACAACGCGTGCATTAAGTTTAATTCGCACGGGTGAAAGCGTTGTCCGCGATATGTTCTACGACGGTCGACCACAGGCTGAGCCTGGCGCTGTCGTGTGCCGGCTCGCACCGTCGTTCATCCGCTTTGGCAACTTTCAATTATTTGCTGCGAGAGGCGAGATAGAGGTCCTACGATCGCTCGTTCACTACACGATCGAAACAGATTTTCCCGAGCTCGGTCCACCGAGTAAAGAAACGATAGTCGCATGGTTTGCGGAAGTATGCCGGCGCACGGCAACGATGATTGTGCACTGGATGCGAGTCGGTTTCGTCCACGGAGTGATGAACACCGATAACATGTCGATACTTGGTTTAACGATTGATTATGGCCCCTACGGTTGGTTGGAAAACTACGATCCGGATTGGACGCCGAATACCACCGACGCGCATGGCAAACGCTATCGATTTGGTCATCAACCTCAAATCGGGATGTGGAATCTAGTTCAACTCGCGAACGCAATTTATCCGCTCGTCGAAGAAACTGAACCGCTTGAACAGGCACTCGCAACCTATGCCAGCACATACGAATCCAGTTGGCAATCGATGATGGCCGCAAAACTCGGCTTCGATCGTTATTCGGGTGATGCAGATTTGGCTTTGATTACCGAACTCATTGAGCTTCTGCAGCTGGTTGAAACCGATATGACGATCTTTTATCGACGTTTGGCCGAGATTGATTCTGGCCAGCAATTCAATGCTGACCAGTGTATGGCGTTATTTGCTAATGCTTACTACGTGCCTGATGAAGTAAGCCGAGAGTACGTTCAGCGGGTCACGACTTGGCTTAACCGGTATATCGAACGGCTTCGCGAAGACAGTTGCGATGATGTCAGTCGTCGTGCGCAAATGAACACCGTGAATCCGAAATATGTTTTACGGAATTACTTGGCGCAACTCGCGATTGATAAAGCAGAAGCAGGTGATTACACGCTGGTGAACGAGCTTCTCGAAGTATTGCGTACGCCCTACGAAGAGCTGCCGAACAGCGAGGCGTTCGCTGGAAAGCGACCTGATTGGGCGCGCGAGCGAGCGGGGTGCTCGATGCTCTCGTGCAGTTCTTGATAGCCTTGGGGATAGACGTGCATTCGGTCCGAGCAATATGCTTGAACGCTCTACACGAGCGGTTTGTGGAATTCGCGCGTGCGTAGCGAGGGTGTTTAATTAATCAAAGTCGCGCAAATCCGTTGGATGCGGGCTTGATAATTCATTTGGAGAACCGAAATGGGTATGAATCCTGGTAAGAATTGCGTTGACATCGGTATCGTTGTTAGCGATATCAAAAAAAGTCTGGCGTTCTACGAGGACTTGCTCGGACTAAAGAAAATTGGCGAGATGCCACTGTGGTTCGGCACAATGCACCGCATGGGCTTCGGCGACAGTTTTGTGAAACTGATTGATCCAAAAGTGGTGCCGCCGGCCGGCCCTAAGGGCTTACAGCACGGACTTGGTTTTAGGTATCTGACGTTTCAGGTGAGTAACATTGACGAGATATGTGCTGATTGTGAAAAGGCCGGTGTGTCATTTGAAATAAAGAAACAAGAACTCATGCCAGGCGTGACGATCGCGATGGTGAACGACCCTGATGGCAACGTCGTCGAGTTTGTGCAGCGCGCTTAATTCGCAAATTCTTCGCGCAGCCACCCGCAGGAATCATTTAATGCGGCAACGGCCGCGTCGACCCGCGCGCACATTCGGGCGAACCCGTGAATCATGGCGGGGGAGCACTTATACTCAACGGCTGTGCCAGCGGCCATCAAGGTCTCGGCGTATCTTCGGCCCTCATCACGCAGCGGGTCGAATTCGGCAGTTTGAATGAAAGCACGCGGTAAGTTCGCGTGACTACTGCGTAGTTGCGGTGAGGCGCGCGGATCAGAACGCGCCGCGCGATTCGGCAAGTAGAAATCAGCGAACATTTCTAAAGCGCCGCGAGTTAATAAATACCCTGAACCGTTTTCACGTATCGAAGGGTTATCAGCCGTGAAATCCACTGCAGGGTACATCAGAACTTGTCCCGAAATCTTCGGCCCGCCCATATCTCGTAGCGCTATTGACACGGCTGCTGCGAGGTTTCCACCGGCTGAATCTCCAGCAACTACAATGCGGTTGGCATCGAGCTTGAGTTCTGCTGCGCTCGCGACCACCCATTGCACCGCCGCGACGCAATCTTCGAAGGCGGCCGGAAATTTATGTTCCGGAGCGAGTCGATAATCGACGGCGATGACACACGCTTGGGCACCGAGCGCCAAGTGACGACACATGTGATCGTGACTGTCTAAATCACCGATGGTCCATCCGCCGCCGTGAAAAAAGACGACCACGGGTAGCAGTTCATCCTGTTCGGAAAAAGGACGATACAGGCGCACTGGCACGGGTCCACCGGGTCCCGAAAAACTCGTATTGATGACGCTCTCGAGCGGATCAGTCGTATGGCGAAAAGCGGCTGTTCCAGTGCCGTAAGCACGCCGTGCAGCCACCGGATCTTGCTGCTCAAACGGTGCACCGCCTGTGGCTGCGGCAGCTTCGATGATTGCGGCGCATTGCGGATCCAAAGGCATTGTCGTGCTCCGTTGTTGAATCCCCAGATGATAACTGATCGGTCTAAGGTCCGGGAGTTCGCCGTTGAAGCGTGTTGCAATCGCTTTAGCGAACAGGGTTTATTTACTTACTGCAATGGAACGAATACCGAGTGACAATGGGCGCCATGAAATTTAATTTGCCTGCGGATTTCTACGCTCGTTATTGGCAACGTGAACCGGTGCTTATCCGCCAAGCGATCGAAAATTTCCGCTCGCCCGTCAGCGGCGACGATCTCGCCGGTCTCGCCTGCATGGAAGAGGTGGAGTCGCGAATCATTATCGAGAAAGGCTGCGCTATGCCATGGGAAGTGCGTCACGGTCCGTTCGCGGAAGAAACATTTAATTCCTTGCCTGAGACCCATTGGACTTTGCTGGTACAAGCAGTTGATCATTGGGACGACGAAATCGCCGCATTGCGCCGCTTGTTTCCGAATATTGCAAATTGGCGACTGGACGATGTCATGGTGAGTTATGCCGCAGTGGGTGGGAGCGTTGGTCCGCATTTCGATAGTTATGACGTATTTCTGCTGCAAGGTATTGGGCGACGCCGTTGGCGCTTGGGCGGTCGGGTCGATTCCAATACGCCATTACGCCAGCACCCGGAATTGCGCTTATTAAAATCGTTTGAGGAAACGCACGACTACTTGTTGGAGCCCGGCGACGCGCTTTACGTGCCGCCGAACGTCGCGCATTGGGGAATTGCCGAGACGGAATGCGTCACGCTCTCAATTGGATTTCGCGCGCCGTTAATCAGCGAGTTGCTGGAAGGGAGTGCGGCTGCCATCTCGAGCGAGTTACCGCCAGACTTGCGCTATACGGACCAATTATCGGACCTCAGCGAGACGCTGCACGCGGGAGAAATAACGGCAGAGCTTGTCGTCCGATTACACGAGCTCGTGCGGGAATATTCGACCCAAGAGGCATTCGCGCGGTGGTTTGGGTCATTTGCCACGGAGCGCAAGTATCCGGCCGATCCGGAGCAACTGACAAATCGAGAAATTGTCGAGAATATTCAACGCGGAAAATCCTGTCGCACCCGTAACGACTCTCGATTTGCTTTCCTAGTGCGCGAATCGGCAATCGATCTCTTCGCCGATGGCACTAGATTCGAGTGTCCATTGGAAGCCGCGGAATTCATCCGTCGACTTTGTTCGGACGCTGCACTGCAACAAAGCGATTTGCAGTCATGGCGCGACATTGTGTTGGGTCTCGCCGCTCAAGGAAGCTTGGCGTTCAATTAAATCGAGTGCAAGACCTAAGCAAACGAGTCTCTTATAATTCCTGCACATCCTCTGTGAGATCCCAGCATGATTAGACGATTGTCGGTGTTCGTTTGTGTCGCGCTCTTTAGCAGCCATTGCGTACTTTTTGCGGCAACGGAATCGTCAACAAGACGCAATGACCTGACGCCGATTGCGGCCAACGAGTGGAATCGCACATTGGCGACGCATTTGCTTGAACGGACAGGCTTCGGCGCGACACCCGAAGAAATTGAACTTGTGTCGAAACTATCGCCAGAACAAGCAGTACACCGTCTCGTGCGTTTTGAAGGCATAGAGAATGTGCCGCAAAAACCTTTCGACCATTCCGGTATTTTCAAAACGGGTCTCGATCCGTTTCCTTCCAGCCGGCCAGCAACAACGAAACTCGCTGAGCTACAAGGCGAGGCCCTCGGTGTAAAAGTTAAAGAATCTGGCAACCGCCCGATGCAAGCTGTCGTCAATGAGTTTTTCTATTGGTTGCGCGCGAGTCGTCTGGAAACCGACCGAGTGGTTTACTGGTGGGCGAATCGAATGATTAGCTCACCGCGCGCCCTTGAAGAAAAAATGGCATTGTTCTGGCACGGACATTTCGCGACCAACGAAGATAAGGTGCGCGACTACCGAAAAATGCTGAAACAACTGAATTTATTTCAATCGGCTGGACTCGGTCATTTTCGCAGCCTCATGGTTGGTGTGGCGCAAGACCCCGCAATGCTCACGTTCCTTGATGCCGGGGTCAATATTAAAGGCGCTCCTAACGAAAATTTTGCCCGGGAAATTATGGAGCTGTTCACGATGGGCGTCGGCAATTACTCCGAGCAAGATATTCGTGAAGCAGCGCGCGCGTTTACTGGATGGAACTATGCGGGCCTTGAATTCAAGGTAAATGTTGATCAGCATGACGCGCAGGAAAAAGAATTCCTTGGCCACAAAGGAAACTTTGACGGTGTCGAAATCATCGATATCATTCTCGACCATCCAGCAACACCGGAATTCTTAGCGACCAAGATTTATCGTTTTTTCGTGCGCGAAGATATCGATGCCGAGCTGCAGAGCAAACTCGGTAGGGTCCTGAAAGGCTCAAACTACAACGTCGCGGCGTTTCTTGAAACGATATTCTTGTCACGCGATTTCTACGCACAAGAATCAGTCGCCACGCGGATCAAAAGTCCGGTCGAGTTACTCGTTTCAACCTACCGCAAGCTCGGCCTGAAACAGATCCCAGGTGCGCCAGATTTTAATATGCAAACTGAAGCGTTAGGGCAACGACTCATGCACCCACCGACCGTGGCTGGGTGGGCTCAAGGCCGCAGCTGGATCACCCCTGGATTGTTGCTGGAACGCGGAAATTTCGCCTTAGATGTGATGTTTTCAGACTTGTCGTTTATCCCACTAGATCGGTATCCGCAATACGCAGGTGGAGCTGAGACCTTAACCGTCGATGCGCGGATCCGCGCGGGCTTAGATATCACCTCAGCCACGAAACCGTCCCAGACCGAGGGCGGCGATATGATGGCGATGTCCAACACCATGGCCGATCGCGACGAAGCATTTAACACACGTTTTGCGAGCTATCGTGGTTGGCAAATGGCGATTGAAAAAGTGAAGCCCATCGATCGAAGCATTGCAGCGCTTGATCTAACTAAGATGGTGATGGACGCGCGGCTCGCGACACCGGACGCCGTCGTCAATTATTTTGCGGAGCGCTTCCTAGCGCTGCCTCTCGATGAAGTAACGCACGCGCAATTGGCGAAATTTCTGCACAATGAACTCGGTACTGATAACGTGCCTGCCGCAGAAACCTACCTTGAGGATCCGCTGCGAGCGTTGTTGCATATCATTTTAAGCCGACCCGAGTATCAGCTAGGTTAGCGCTAGATTGAGGAGCCGAGAGATGAACCCATACAAGCTCAACCGGAGAAGATTTCTCAGCGGCGCTGTCGCAAGTGCAGGCGCTGACATCTGCGCCCCATGGTCGCTACGCAATGCCTTAGCAAACGCGAGCGTAAATTCCGACAACGACCGAATTTTAGTCGTTCTTGAATTATCTGGTGGCAACGACGGCCTCAATACGGTCGTACCTTATGCCGACGACGCCTATTACCGGCAACGCCCCACGATTGGCATTCGGCCGGAGCGATTGATTAAGATTGATGATCATTTTGGGTTTAACCCAGGCGTGGTCGGATTCGAGCGGCTTTGGAAGAATGGCGAACTCGCAATTGTTCATGGTTGCGGATACGAAAATCCGTCGTTCTCACACTTCACATCGATGGCTTATTGGCATACGGGGGCGCCGAACAGCGGCAACGATTACGGCTGGGGAGGGCGCTTAGCCGATTCGATGTCGCCCGAGCCGCAACTAAATTACATTATCAACATCGACACCACGCAGTCGCTCGCCGTGCGCAGCGCAGTTCACAACCCAGTGGTGTTCGACGAGCCAGATAGATTTCAGCGCAAGGGCTTGCAGCCCGCGCTGGCGCTGCTCGATCACGTTGGGACGTCGAGTTCGAGCAATGCAACGCAAGCGTATTTAAACGATGTTGCAACGAGCGCGCGCGAAGCCTCGAGCTTAGTTCGCAATGCGTGGTCCGCCTATAAATCGCCGGTCGACTATGGGATTGCTCCATTGCAATTGCCGAAAATTGCGGCGTGCATTTCCGCGGGAATGCCGACGAAACTTTACTACGTTGCGTTTCGTAATAATTCGTTCGACACCCACGTACAACAGGGGCCCTTACACGAACGCTTATTAACCTACGCAGCTGACGCCGTGCATGGCTTTATTCGCGATCTTGAGCGGCTCGGGCTCGCCGATAGAGTGGTTGTTATGGCTTTTTCTGAATTCGGTCGACGAGTCCCGGAAAATACCAGTCTTGGAACGGACCATGGTGCGGCAAATGTGATGTTCGTGGCGGGTAAGAATGTTAACGGCGGCCACTACGGGGAACTACCGAGTCTTACGGAATTGGACGAAGGTGACAATCTGAACTACACGACGGACTTCCGTCGCGTTTACGCATCAGCTATTGACGGTTGGTTGCGGCAGCGTCACGCGGCAAAAGTGCTAAACGGTGAATTTGAGACCTTTCCGATATTTTCTTGAGAAAGTAAGGACGTACATCCTCTCGGATCGTACGTCCCACAATCAGGATTAGCTTAATCGTTATCC
>JAQCEL010000129.1 GCA_027618655.1 Pseudomonadota bacterium
GACCGTCGTGGCTGACTTTCATTGCCCATAGCAAGGACAGCCTTTGGAGCGTGGACCTGTTTCGCTGCGAATCGATCCTACTACGTAGTCATTGGGGTAGTCATTGGGGTAGTCATTGGGTCATAGTTGTCATGGACGTATTCACACGCCGCATCATCGGCTTTGGCGTGCACGCCGGGGACGTAGAGGGTGTCGCCGTTTGTCGTCTGTTCAATTCCGCCGTTGCGGGCCAGCCGTTACCGAAGCACATCAGCACCGATCACGATCCGCTGTTCCGCTTTCATCGCTGGCACGCCAACCTGCGGGTCTGTGAGATCGATGAAATCAAGTCGGTCCCGTACGTCCCAAGGTCACATCCGTTTGTCGAACGATTGACCGGAACGCTTCGGCGCGAATACCTCGAGCGCGTGTTCTTTTGGAACGCAATTGATCTGATCCGAAAGTTGACGGCATTCCGCGATGATTACAATGGGCATCGTGTGCATCGCTCGCTTGACGGCACCGCGCCCGATCACACCACCGGGTTATCGATTCGCACGCCTGTTACGTTCGAAAATGACACTTGGCGGCGCCACTGCGAATTCGCCACCCACAGGAAATACAGTGGTAATAGGGCGTGTCTGATATCGACACAATACTAGCGCGGGGTTTAGTCATCTCATCCTCCTTGACGAGTGAGTGGTTGCCCACGCGGGTTAATTGATCGCCTGGGGCAACCCAATAGTTTAGTGGGGGTCCTATGTTTTCATATTCCATCCAACTAGCCGATCAATTGGACATGCTAATCAACAGACAGACACATTAACGCACTTAACGATCATTTTTTAGAGCTTATTGACCTCAATTCCGGACAACCTATTCGTCTTAACTTAATCCATCGACACGACGATTAATTGATGCACAATACTCAATCCCGCGCCGCACCAGGGTTCGGATCACAACGACGAACGTAAATCGCTATTGAATCCAACGCAACGCCACTACTGTTGCGCGTTCGCGGCAGTCATCAAAACGGTGACGTTTTTAATAGGGTTAGGTAACTCAATTCTTCAATTGTCAGGATCAATTTCATGAGCATTCCCAATCTTCAATCGTTCGGATTCGAAGCCGATTATCAAGCCGTGTACGACTTGGCTTATCGCTACGCGCGCGATGAACTTTACGATTTGTGCCCGAAAATGGACAACGAGGATTGGTTCCCCGAGCAACAGTTTCGTGCGATGGCAGAGCAAGGCCTAATCGGCGTCACAATCCCGCAAGAGTATGGTGGTGCAGGACTCGACGTTCTCGCGCAATGTTTTATTTCAGAAGCCGTCGCCTATTGGAACCACTCAATATCCGCGGGCATGTTGGCGAGCGACAATTTGTGCGCTGACAATATCGTGCGCAACGCAAATGCGGATCAGAAACGCCAATACTTGCCTGGGTTTTGTAATGGGTCAACGATTGGCGCGCTCGGTATGACAGAACCCGGTGCAGGTTCCGACGCACTTGGCAGCATGGCAACCACCGCGCGCCGCGACGGCGATGACTATGTCTTGAACGGGCGGAAGTTGTTTATTACTAATGGCCCGGTCGCTGATGTGTTATTGGTTTACGTCAATACCGATATTGACAAAAAACAGCACGGCATTTCCGCGTTCATTGTCGAGAAAACTTTTCCCGGTTTTTCGGTCGCCCAGAAGCTCGACAAAATGGGTTGGCGCGGTAGCCCAACCGGCGAACTCGTATTCGACGATTGCCGCGTGCCAGCCGGCAATCTTGTCGGTGAAGAAAATAAAGGCAATGTGGTGATGATGAGTGGCTTGGATGTTGAGCGAGTCATTGCGGCTTTCTTTTGTATCGGCCAAGCACAACGCGCATTCGATCTCGCCCTCGAGTACACCACGCAACGCAAACAATTCGGCAAGGCGATTGGTGAATTCCAGATCATTCAAGGAATGCTCGCCGACATGTACGCGGACATTGAAGCGAGTCGCGCGCTTACCTATCAAGTAGGACGGGAAATAGCGAATATTCAGCAAGGAGAAGGTGGTCGTGGCATTTTGCATCAACGCTCCGCGGCGGCGCTGTTGTTCGTCGCACGGACGCTAATGCGTGTGCTCGATCAGGCTGTGCAGATCCACGGCGGGATGGGATTCATGCGTGAGTCCGAAGTCAACCGATTGTACCGCAGCGGGAAAGTCATGGAGATAGGCGCTGGCACCACGCAAATTCGGCAAGTCATCATTGCTAGCGAACTACTAAAAGCGGTCGGCTGAACGGCAAACTAGCGATTGTCTGCTGGGATAGTGGTTCAAAACGGCCGATAAGTCTTCTAGCCTCGGGTGCCTTTAGTTGAAAGCGAGCGCCGATGACGAGGCGCTTTCTCCCATCTCCGTTGTAATTGATATGTTCGCGCGTTAGCATGAGTTGCGTTTAATCCGTGTTCGTCTTCACCGACGTTCAGGACTTTAGTACGCGATCGGCATGTCGTTATCTGGAACCGCGCTCGAAAGTAATTTGCCCGGAGGTAGGCCCATGAGTTCCACTGCTACGTCACTGCGAGTCCAAGGACCCCACGCGGGTACCGCTTCCGAACACATCCCCGTATTTGATCTTGCGGCTTACTTAGGCGGCAAACCGGATGCGCTCGCGATACTTGCGATCGAACTCCGCGAGGCACTCGAGGATGTCGGTTTTTTTTGCGTCGTTAATCACGCCGTGCCGCAATCCCTTATCGATGATGCGTTTGAACAGACGCGACGCTTTCACCAAATGCCCGAAGACGAGAAAGTCGCCGTAGCAATAAATCAACATCATGTAGGTTACATGGGCAACGAAGGCGAACTCGTGCGGTCGTCGAAGTACGCGGTCGCGGATATTAAGCCCGATGTTGGCGAGGCGTTTTTTGTCAAGTACGATCATCCAACAGCCGGTGTCGCGCAGCATAATCAGTGGCCAGACAATTTAACAAAATTTCGCGAACCGGTTGTCCAATACTACGACTGCATGGAGGCCCTAGCCCGGCAACTGCTACCGATATATGCCACGGCGCTCGACATGCCGGCTGATTATTTCGATAGCGCGTTCAATCGCGCGGACAATTTATCAATCTTGCGCATGGCTCACTTTCCACCAGATTCGCTAAGTGACAATCAGTTCAACGTCGGGCCGCATACGGACGGGTCTTTTTTGACCCTGTTGCCAATGACCAAAGTGCCCGGACTGGAGTTGTTATGCCAATCCGGTAATTGGTTCGCAGCCAAGCCGCCCGCGGGATCGATTATTGTAAATTCTGGTGACATGCTGACGCGCTGGACTAACGGTAGATTCTTATCCACACCGCACCGAGTGCGCAGCGTATCAGGTACGGATCGATATTCGATACCTTTTTTCTTTCAACCGAATCCCGAACAAGTTATTTCTTGTTTACCGAGTTGTACAACAGCTGACAATCCCCCGAGCGAACCCGCGATCACAGCGCAAGCCTACTTTGAATGGTTCATGCAACAAAACTTCGCGCATGCCGGCGTGAAATAGAGCCCGATAAGATCGCGGATCAAGTTTAAACGAACGATCGACTACACGATCCGACTGGTCTTATCGCCCCAATAACGATCCCGCAATAGTCGTTTATATAATTTGCCCGTCGGTAAACGCGGTAACTCGTCTTCGAAGTCAATGGTACGCGGGCATCTCTGGTGAGATAAATGCTGATGGCAGAAAGCGATGAGCTCGGTTTCAATTTCCGGCCCCGCCTGCGTCCCGGGCATGAGTTGCACTACCGCTTTCTCCTCCTCACCCAGATCCTCGTTCGGCACGCCGAACACTGCAGCATCGGCTACTTTCGAATGGGTAATGAGCAAGTTTTCGCACTCCTGAGGGTAGATGTTCACCCCGCCAGAAATGATCATGTAGGTTTTACGATCAGTGAGGTATAGAAATCCGTCGTCATCGACGTAACCAACGTCGCCAACGGTACTCATCAATCCATCTGGTGAACGTGCCTCTGCAGTCCGATCCGGATCGTTGTAATACTCGAACGGCGTCGCGGTCTTGAACCAGATAGTGCCCGATGTGCCGGTCGGCGTGTGATCCATATCATCGTCAAGAATATGTAATTCACCGAGTAAGGTCCGACCCACGGTACCTGAATGCGCGAGCCATTCTTCAGAATCGCAGGCGGTGAAACCAAGTCCTTCCGTCGCGCCATAGTATTCCAGAATAATGGGGCCCCACCATTCGATCATCTGATGTTTAACTTGCGGCGGACAGGGCGCTGCGGCATGAATCGCCATCTCTAACGACGACAAGTTGTAGCGAGCTCGTACTTCCGGGGCTAACTTCAACATGCGGCTGAACATGGTTGGAACAAGCTGACTATGCGTTACCTGATATTTTTCGATTAAAGCGAGGAATTGCTCCGGATCGAATCGCTCCATAACGATGCACGTACCGCCGGTTCTTATCGTTAAATTCACCGCCGCCTGGGGCGCAGAATGGTACAACGGCGCTGGCGATAAATAGACCATGCCTTCGCGATACTCGAATAGGTCGTTTAAGAATCCGAAGATAGGCAAATTCTCAGATGGTTTCCCATGAGCTAGCGGTCTTAAGATACCTTTTGGTCGACCCGTAGTGCCGGACGAATACAGCATTGCGGTGCCCAATTGCTCGTCGACAATTGGGGTTTTCGGATAGCTGCTCAGTGCCGCTAGGTAATCTTTGAACGGTGGCTCGTCATTGCCGCTGCCAACCATTAGATACAAAGTAACGTTCGGGCATTGCTTCAACGCTTCTCTCACCACATCACGACGAGCTGCTGAGGTAATCACCATTTTCGATTCGCTGTCGTTAACAATGAACGCCATCTCATCAGCCGTGAGATAAGAATTGATGCAGGTGTAATACAACCCCGCCCGTTCACCAGCGGCACAAGCTTGGGCGTAGTGCGCGTTGTTTTCCATAAAAATCGCGTAATGGTCGAGACGCTTTAGCCCATGATCGCGCAGTAAGTGCGCGAGTTGATTCGCCTGCGCTTCAAACTGCCCGTAAGTAATAATTTCACCCGTGCCGGCCATAACCAGGCACGGCTGGTCGGCCATGGACTTCGCATATTTACCCGCATACATCGCTCAAGCTCCGAGTGATTAAGATTTTCGCCTAAGACAATCCAGCAACCGGGAGCAACGCCCCATGTACGGCTGCTGCGGCATCCGATCCGAGGAAGCAAATCACATCTGCGAGTTGCTTAGGTTGCACCCATTTTGAGTGATCAGCATCGGGCATGTCTGCGCGATTCGTTGGTGTGTCGAGAATGCTAGGAAGTACGGCATTAACGTTGATTCCGCGGTCACGCAGCTCTTTTGACATACTCTCGGTCAGACGCATTACCGCGCTTTTGGCAACACAGTAGGCGCCCATGTTGCCCTGCCCTTCGCGGGCCGACAATGCGCCCACATTCACTATTTTTCCGCCGCTGACACTGATCATTTTAGGGACAACCGCTTCGCACATATTGCGCGCGGTTAGGAAATTCATCGCGAACATAGCATCCCATTCGCCAGCTTGTGTCTCATGAACCGCTGGCCCCATCGCGAACCCGCCAGCAACGTTAAACAGCCCATCGATCCGAGCAATATTCTGAATTGCCCCGGCGACTGCCTTAAGATCCGCGAGATCGACCACGACCTGTTGTACGCCATCGCGACTTCCGTTAAAAATTCGGTCAAATCCGATCACCTCGGCGCCGTGCGCTTGCGCGACATCGATAACAGCTCGACCCAACACGCCATTCGCGCCGGTGATAATGATAGTTTTGTTCTTCAGCATGACCTCTCCCGTTCATTTCTCTTGGACAATTTAGTTGCACCGCGAGTGTAAGCGGGGAGACTAGAGGAGGCAAAGCGAGACGTGGCAAAGCCACGTGGGTGACCATCTGGTAGATGGTGACAAAATTTATGGCGTAGGCTCTACGATGCAAGATTATTTCGCTCAAGGCACGGCCGGACCTTGGCCACAAAATGTTCCTCAGATGCGCAAACGTGCCTAATAAATCAAACCGGGTTCTTGATGGTAGAAGACGCTAGTTGCAGATTCTCTAGCCGACACGAGGGCTTCGAGCTTTTTTTTAAATCGTCTGATGAGTTCGAGTAACGCATCGAAGAAATACCTCGCTAGCGCTCGACGGGTCTTTTGAGGTGCACACGCCTACACACTACAGACACTAGAATTCAGGCAATTGCCGGTTAAGCGTGCCGCTTGAGGATTTCAAGACACGCATTCGGAACGCTTCGCGATAGCACACAAAGCTCGCTCCGATCGCTTCAACATGTATGGTTTGCAGCGGCACAGACGAAGCGCGTGACGCGTCTAACACCTCCCTGGAACGACAGTAACGTTACGCCTTAGTTGTCAGGTTGGTTTTCTGATGCGTCGGAGGTCGGTTCGCCTTCAGTGTCACCGCTAGAATCAAGCTCTGAGGTCTCGGCACCCTCTGGATTCTCTTCAGTTTTACGTTGTCGCTTCTCTTCTTTTTTCTGCTTCTTGGCTAAGTCGCGCTGACGCTTCGCGAACGCGTAGTTGGGTTTTGCCATGGCGGTTCTCTTTAAATGTGGTTAATGCTATTGCGCGTAGGGTAATTCATTTTGAGAAACCATGCTGGTTCGCCTCTCACATCACGTAGGCGTCGTTGTGCCCCGCAAGGACCCATGCGCGTGGTCGATATGGGGGCAAGAAGCCACCAGAATTGCACAGGCGCTAACCCCCCGCCGAATCGACGTATTGCAGACCAAGTCGTTCATCCCATGGCGAGCGTATGATCGGCCTGCGATAGTTGATATTCTGCGCGGCAACCCCATAAACAACAGGTGTTCACAATGCATTACGACCTAGTTATTAAAAACGGTTACGTAATCGACGGATCAGGAGCCCCTAGTTTTCCAGCGGACGTCGGCGTCATCGGCGACAAAATTGTCACCGTCGGCCGGATCAACGCGCTTGCGAGCGAAACGATTGATGCTGAAGGCCACGTCGTCACACCCGGATTCGTAGACGGCCATACGCACATGGACGCGCAAATATTCTGGGATCCGCTCGGCGCTTCATCGTGCTATCACGGCATTACAACCGTCATGATGGGCAATTGTGGATTCACCCTGGCGCCGTGTGCGCAAAAAGATGCTGATTTCGTGTTCCGGAATCTCGAACGCGCCGAAGATCTCTCGCGCGAAGCGATGTTGGCGGGCATCAATTGGTCTTGGGAAACTTTCCCCGAATATCTCGACACCATAGACGCATTGCCAAAGGGCATTAACTACGGTGGCTACATGGGGCATTCCGCGCTGCGAACTTACGTGATGGGTGAACGCGCGTTTAGTGAAAAAGCGACCGACGACGAATTGAAGCGTATGTGTCACGAAGTCCAGCAGGCCGTCAAAGCGGGCGCAATCGGATTCTCGACTTCCAGGACGGTGAACCACTTGACCGCAGACAATCGTCCGGTCGCGAGTCGTATCGCGGACTGGGACGAAGTACGCGCGCTCGTCAATGCGATGGGTGATCTCGGCGCTGGAATTTTCGAACTCGCTAGCGAAGAACCGGGTCGCAAACCCGAACGTCAAAAAGACTATTTCGACCGACTGAAAAACCTCGCTATCGAATCCGGCCGGCCAATCACATTCGGCATGCCGAGCGTGCGGGCGGCGCCGGAACTATTTCGCGGATACTACGAACTGGCAAATGAGACGGCCGCTGCCGGCGGGCGTATGTTTGTGCAAACGCATTCGCGCTCCATATCGACGCTCCTGTCGTTCAATTCGCACACGCCGTTCGACGCATGGGAGTTTTGGTCGGAGATCCGCAGCAAACCGGTCGCCGAACAAAAGCGATTAATGGCCGATCCGGACGTGAAACGGAAAATGGTCGACATCGCAAGCGCGCCTTATACCGGACCGAAAGTGGTTGGCGCAGAAGCCCGCCCCCCGGAATGGGATTGGTTGTTTTTATTTGACGGTATTGGTAATGAAACAAGAATGTCGGAAGTCGCCGCAAAACGTGGTGTCCACCCAGTGGAAGCGATGATCGACATCGCCTTGGAGCGAGATTTCGATGTGTTTTTCCGCCAACCGCTTGCTAATGAAAACCAAGATTACGTGCTGGAAATGATGCGTCACCCACGCAGTGTCGTGACATTCTCTGATTCCGGCGCGCACGTTGCGCAAATTATGGATTCGTCCTTACAGACTCACCTGCTCAGTCACTGGGTCCGCGACAAACAAGCATTTAGCCTGGAAGAAGCCGTGCGTTTAATTACCTTTGATACGGCCTCAGCGTGGGGATTGCACGATCGTGGGCTAATTCGCGAAGGACTGAATGCGGACTTAGTCGTGTTTAATCCAAAGACCATTGACCAAAACATGCCGGAATTACTCAATGATCTGCCGGCTGGTGCGGCGCGCTTAAAGCAAACGGCCAAAGGGATCCGTGCCACGGTCGTTAATGGCAAGGTGCTATTGCGCGACAATGAGCCGACTGGCGATCTTCCCGGCCGGCTGGTGCGCGGCCCGTTAGCGAAGCACGCTTAGCGAAGGCAAATCAGACCAGCAATCCGCCCCCGTCAACGGCTAGATTAATGCCGTTGACGTAACCATTCTTCATTAAGAACAGCACCGCGTCTGCGATATCCTCGGGGCGGCCGATCCGCTTCACAGGCAGCGAGGCCGCCGCATTCGCGAGCACTGCTTCGCGATTTTCCCCGAGTAATCCATCAAATAGCGGCGTATCAACATAACCTGGGCTAATGGTGTTCACCCGGATCGGCGCGAGATCTAGCACAAGTGCACGAGCCAGGGCATCGACGGCACCACAAGACGCCGTTGCTACCGCCGCACCGGGTAATGGCCGACGACCCGCTGTGCCGGACATAAAGGTAATTGAACTACCACTGTGCATTTTTGGTGCTGCGTATTTAGCCGCATAGACCGCACTCCAAAATCTCATATCCAGGGCCGGCTGCATTGCAGCCTTCGTTGGGGCGAGTTTTGCATCAAGCACTAACGCCCCAACCGTGATAAATAAATGGTCAAGGGACGCCATACCATTGATGAGATCACGCGTTTTCTCTTCATCGGAAGCATCGAGTTGCACGGCGTTAACGGACTGACCAAGAACGGACCGAGCTGTCGCCAGGCGCTCGACGGAGCGACCCGTAATGGTTACTTTCGCGCCATCCTCGAACGCCGCTTTTGCAGTTGCCAATCCTATCCCTGAGGTTCCCCCCAGGATCAACACGTGCTGGTTTTGTAACGACGCCGACATGTCATTCTCTCCTGATTAAAATTAAACGCGATTCCAACGAGGATGTGATTCTAGCCGACGGTCGCCGCGTAGTGGGTACTCGTTCAGTCCCACCCGGCCAACTCGTAACCGCGATCGTTCATGCATCGCGTGACAAATTTCTGATACGTCGGGTTTGGCGACGAGTCGCCAAACAAACTATGGATCAACCCAGCAGTCGCGCCAGAGGCAGCGCCAATCGCCGCGCCGCGCCCAGCCTGACCCGCAATTGCGCCGCCCACGGCTCCGGTTGCCGCCCCAATGCCACCACCTTTGACGGTATTGGTGGCCATGGTATTTGCCTTCGCATTGCTCGAGCTTGTTCCGGCAGACTCGGCAAGCGCTTTACACTCAGCGATATCGTGTTGCGTTTGGGCATTGCCCACGGTCTGAGAATGGGCGTTGGGATAAACTATCGGCTGGTTACTTGCGCACGCGCTAAGCGCTAGCGTGGACACAATCATGACTAGTCGAATACAGCTCATTGAGATCCTCCTTGGGGTTGTTATTCCTCGCGGCGCACGGGCTTGGTCAGGTCTTCCCTAGAACACGTGTCGCCAATTTGTGACATGCCCGAGCGTGCGACGCATTGTGCCAGACTAAACTGAACGGCTAATGAATAGCGCCTTAATCTCGAACGATTATTCCTAGATTAGCTCTGGCGAGCTTGGGTGATGTATTTATCCAATGCATTCGCAAACATCATCCGATCATTGGCTGACAGCGCTGGCGGGCCGCCCGTATCGATGCCGCTGCCGCGTAGGTTGTCCATGAAATCGCGCATGGTCAGCCGATCCTTAATATTGTCTTGCGTATACAGTTCGCCACGTGGATTGAGCGCACAAGCTCCCTTTTCGATGACTTCCGCTGCGAGCGGTATATCCGCAGTGACAACTAAATCGTCCGCCAGAACCTGTTTCACGATTTCATTGTCGGCGACGTCAAATCCTTTTGAGACCTTTATAAAGCTAATGTACGGAGACGCCGGAACTGACAGGAAGTGGTTTGCGACCAAACAGACGTGAATCGTCGTGCGCCTGGCTGCACGAAATAAAATTTCCTTAATAGCGACAGGACATGCGTCTGCGTCGACCCAGATTTTCATCGTCTGCTCACGCTGCGGTCGCGCTCGGTCGTCTGTGCAAAATCGACGCGCTGCTAGAAAAAGGCCTGTTCGAAGTCGTTCTCACGGCCTTCAACGATATCCAGTACTGCAACTTCTAAAACCAATTCCGCGCTCCGCTGACACCGCGATTTGAGCTTATTAGGCCGGATTGCAATTCGTTGGTGATTTTGGTTATAAAAACGCCTGTTCTGATCCAGGGATTTGCGGCTCGCATTACCTAGTTTCGACAGCCTAGCTTTGTTGGCATCTATTGCGCCGTCAAACCGAATTCATAATGCATCGTCGTAAAGGGCACCTTCAGCCCGTATTTCGCAGCCAATGTCGCGTCTTCAGACAGCTCAAACTTCGCAACCAACGCTGCCTTCGTCGCAAACACCGCGTCAGAATCCAGATACGGATCGCCGTCGGCAAAGATATGTGTCGTGAGTGTCTCATGCCCTGGTGCCTTAACCATAAAATGGAGATGTGCGGGGCGAAATGCGTGACGCCCGCCAGCAGCAAGGAGTTGTCCAACGGGACCGTCTGTTGGCACAGGGTATGAGGTTGGCTTTTCGGACACGAAACTAAACGCCCCGTCATCCTTGGCCTTGATTGTGGCACGCAAATTCCATTCGGGCGCGTCAGGATCTTGCACGTCGTACAGTTGATTATTCGCAGTCTGCCACACTTCCAAAGTGGCGCCGGCGAGTGGTTTGCCGGCGGCGTCAGTTACTTTGCCCGTCACTAATACCACCTCACCACCGATATCACGCTTGATGATGTTGGCCCCCGATTCGACGATTGGAGAGCCTTCGACGTAGAACGGCCCTAAAACCGTCGATTCCGTCCCCAGGCCCCCTTTCGGATGATTAATCGCATCGACCACCATTGATAAGCCGAGCGTGTCCGACAATAGAATGAATTCCTGACGCTTGTCGTCGCACTTCTTGCCCGTTGCCGTTAGAAACTGAATCCCCTCGAACCATTCAGCCTCGGTGAGCTCAACATCTTTGGCAAAAGCATGCAAATGCCTAACGAGTGACCCGATGATTTGCGCCTGGCGCGGACTCGCTGCATTGGTCGTATACGCTTCGACGACCGCGTCGGTCAGGTTCTCCAGCGTGAAGTCTTTCATCTACTACTCCTATGCGAATTGTCCAATATGTAGCAGCCCGCGCGCTTGCGTCACTGCGCCGAATCGGCTCATTTTAAGATGAGCACGTTTGAAACCGGCGTCCAACTATCAGTCTTTGAGGTAGCCGATTTGTGATATCAGTTCGTGTTTATCGAATTCGAATTGCGGCGGCACCATGACTTCCATGCCAAGGTTCTCCAGCGGCTCGTCACAAGTAAAGGACGGCTTATGCGACACAGTCGCCTCGAACATGGCGCCAGACGGCGTTCGTATGTAGATAGAATCAAAGTATCCGCGATCCTTAACGTCTGAGATGTCCGTATAGCCCATCCCTTCGAGGAAGAATTTCAATTCATTTTGGTGTTCATGACTGGCGACCTCGAAAGCCATGTGGTGGACCGTGCCCTCGCCTACAATCCAGCTGCCGAGCTTGCGATCCGGTTCCACGACAAAATCGACAATTGCGCCGCTGTGTCCATCTCCTACGCTGTAGCGAATGAGATTGCCATCGTCTGCGACCCTAGTACCGCCCCATCCGACCTGCATAAATTCCTCCATGAACTCGGGATCGCGCATTGAGACGCCGATCGAATGCGTCCCTCGGATCATCATTTCGGCGGCCACCGGACCTTTGGTATGTGGCTTGCGACTATCGTTTTCAACGCCGGCCAGTGTGTAGTTAACGCCGCATGGATGCTCGAAATCTAAATTCCGCTCACCGAAACGATCGGTTTCTGTCACCGTAAAGCCGTGACTGCTTAGACGCTCTTTCCAAAAATCAACCGCTGTGGTTGGAATCGACAATGCGACATAACTGATCTGACCGGAACCCTTGCGTCCCTTGACCCCTGTGTGACGCATCGGAAAGGTTGTCACGAGAGAACTTTCTTCGCCCGCGTCATTGCCGTAGTACAAGTGATAAATCGGG
>JAQCEL010000004.1 GCA_027618655.1 Pseudomonadota bacterium
CGTCATGCGCTACGTGAAGATTCCGGTGGTGCAGGACGTTACCGGGGTGGCTTAGGCGTGATCCAACAACGCCGCGTGCTCGCGCCAAGCCGCATCAACGCGCAGATCGAACGTACCCAAGATGCGCCTTGGGGCTTGTTCGGCGGGCGGGCAGGCAGCGCGAATAAACTTGAGTTGCTGCGCGCCGACGGCGGTCACGAACGCTACCCGACGGGCAAAATATTGGATGAAGAACTGAAGGCGGGCGACGCCTATATTCTTTATTCAGGCGGTGGTGGCGGCTACGGCGATCCTTTTGAGCGTCCGGCTACGGACGTTGCCGCCGATGTGCGCCAAGCGTATGTATCAGTAGCCGCAGCCGCAGAAGTGTATGGCGTAGTGCTCGATCCGGTGACGCTCGTCGTCGACGAGGTGCGCACTGCAGCCGCACGCCAACGGTCAGTCACTTCCGAGACAGGAAATCAGGTCAATGAATAAGTTTCAATTCAAACGCGCAGAAATTCTGCGCGGCCCGTTCGATCCAGGCGGGCAACCCGACACGCGGACCGGCCAACCGATGGAACTTGGCTTTTTCGCCTGGAATATCAAAGGCGGGATGACGGCGTCCAAGGGGGTTTTGACAAATCCGGCGCGCTATCAAGATTTTTGGCATTGGGAGAGCGCCACGCGCTTGGTGCAACTCGCGGAGGAGATCGGTTTTGAGTACCAAGTGCCCTTTGCCCGTTGGATTGGCCAAGGCGGTGCGACTGATTACAACGATAGCAATATCGATTTCTTGACCTCGGCTGCGGCGCTCGCGCCACTCACCACGCGCCTCGGACTTTTTTCAACTGCGCACGTCACCTATAAATTTCATCCACTGCACTTCGCCAAGTTTGGCGCGAGCATCGATTTCATTTCACGTGGCCGTTGGGGGCTAAATATTGTCACGGGTTATTCGGCGCGCGAGCAGGCTGCGTTTGGGATCTTGGATCCGATCCCGCATGACGAGGCCTACGCGATGGCTGATGAATTCACCACGTTGCTGAAATATTTATGGACCGAAGACGAGCGCATCGATTTCGAAGGCAAGTATTACCAATCTTACGGAGCAGTGGTCTCGCCGAAACCGATCAGCCAGCCACGACCGGTCATTATGAATGCGGGCAATTCCGACACCGGCGTCGACTTTGCTTGCCGCCAAGCAGATTGGTTGTTCGTTACGGCGCCGACACTCGAAGGCTATAAAGCACGTATTGAAGAAGCGCATCGTAGAGCTGCGCACTACGGTCGCACGATCCGTGCGGCGACGATGGTGTATGTGATTGAAGATGCAACGGATGAGGGTGCGCAAGCGAACAAGCGTTGGCTTGAAGAGGAAGTCGATAGCCAGGCAACCTTAAACTTCATCGATTCGATGAAACGCATGTCTTACGCCGAAGAATTCTTCGCCGGCGGCGCCGATGTGAGCGATCCTTACGGCGGCGTTGGTAAAGACATGTTCCTACGCATCGCGCTCGGCATCGGCGCTTGGCAAATAGTTGGAAGTTATGCAACGGTCGCTGAGCGCATTCGTGAACTGCACGAAGTTGGCGTCGAAAGTATTTTAATGTGTTTCTTTGACCCGCTCGGCGGCTTGCATCATATGGAAGACGCGATTCTACCGATCATGAAGCGCATGAATTTGCGTAAGTAAGCCGGAGTTGGGCAGTGTCCCCAACTCGCTGGCATAATGCACCAACGGTGGGAGTGCTGCTCACTTCAGAGCAATACCAGTTATGTGCGGATCATCGCGCGGCCGCAATAAAAACGATCGACTTCCCCTGATCCAAGTGATGGGGCAGTAGACAACCAACAAAGGAAAATTATTATGCGCTTCGGTTTTATGGAAGACTTTCGCAACCCCGTGAAATGGCGTCGCCCGTTTCCGGATTTCTACGAGCAGATCTTAAAGCAGATCAAACACGGCGAAGAGCTCGGCTACGATAACGTGTGGTTAACCGAGCACCACTTCACCGACGACGGTTATAACCCGTCGCTCATGACCACAGCCGCGGCTGTCGCGATGCGCACACAGACCATCCGCATCGGTACGTTCATCGTGATCCTGCCCTACCAACATCCACTGTTGATGGCCGAAGAAGTAGCCAACGTCGATATTTTTTCCAACGGCCGCTTCGATCTAGGTGTTGGCCAAGGTTATTCACATTACGAATTCGACGCGCTGTGCATGGATCGTAGCGAGCGAGGTATGCGCACGCGTGAAAGCATCCGGATCATCGAGCGGCTGTTCCTGGAAGACACGGTGACAGTAGACGGTAAGTTCACGAAACTAAATGCGGCACGCTTGTCACCGAAACCCGTGCAGCAACCGCACCCGCCGATATGGATCGGTGCGCGCGGCCCTAAGGCCATCACACGTGCCGCCGAAATGGGCTATCACTTGATGGCGACGCTCGGACCTGATCCGGCGCCGCTCTACTTGGAGACTTTGGCGAAAAGCGGGCGCGATCCGAACGCGTTCAATATTGCACAGTTACGCATGGTTTACTGCGCCGACAGCGAAGATCAAGCGTGGGATGAGTGTCAGGATCACTTGTGGCACATGCTCGAGTTCTACGCAGACATCCTGGCCGAAGCGAATGACGCAGAAGGCGACGATGCGCCGATGCCTGTAACGAAACCTTCCGATATGCGCCATTCAGTGTTGGCCGAGCATTTTATGGTCGGCACGCCGGCGCAGGTGGCTGCTAAGATGGAAAAATTCGTTAGTGAATTCCGGTGCACGGATTTCATTATGAATTCGCAATTTCCGGGTATTGACCCGAAAAAAGCTGCGCGTTCAATGGAGTTGTTTGCTAAGGAAGTGATGCCGAAGTTCCGCAAGGTCTGATCGGGAAAAGTTTGGCGTTGCGACGGATCGCCGGGTGCTCGTGCATCCGGCGGCCTTTGAAAGGCGTTGTGGCTAATCATCTTAACTTGCGCATTGCGGTCGTGACGTCCGACCCGGCTGACTTCGAACGAGCCTAATCCGCTTGGCGTAGCGGTGTTTTCTTCCACTCGAGAGCTCGCTTGCGGGCTTCGATCACTTGAGCAGGCGTCATTAACCATTCGATATCGATGCGCTTTCGGGTGGCATCCATCCGGTCTTTCTCGTTAGTTGCTTGACTGATGCCAAGGCTGTACCACTTATGGGCTTCGACGTAGTCCTGCGGCACACCTCGGCCTTTGTCGTACATCGTACCGAGGATGAATTGAGCGTTCGTGTCGCCATGCTCCGCCGCAGACAGATACCACTTAAACGCATCGGCATAGTGCCGCACTGTGCCGCGGTTTTGGTCGAATATGTTGCCCCAGCCTTCCTCGTTTGCGAGGCCCAGCTTGGCCTGCGCGTCAGCGTGTCCTTGTTCGGCGGCTAAGCGATACCATTTCAAAGCCTCGCTGTCATCTTGCCGTACACCGAGACCTTCGTCATACATTAAGCCGAGGTTGAATTTTGCCGTCGCGTTCCCTTGCTCAGCCGCTAAGCGAAACCATTTTAGCGCCTCGGTATAGTCCTGCGGTATGCCTTGGTCTTGGGCGGCGAGGTTCCCCCAGCCTTCGCGGTAGATAATGCCGAGCTTAGTTTGCGCAGCCGCGTGTCCCTGATCAGCCGCCAACTGATACCACCTAAACGCCTCGCGCTCGTCTTGCAACACGCCTTCGCCACTGTTGTACATCAAGCCCAGGTTGAATTGCGCGGTCGCGTTGCCTTGCTCGGCCGCTAACCGGAACCATTTAAACGCTTCGTCGTAGTCTTGCGCTACGCCCTGTCCATTGTCGTACATGAAGCCGAGGTTATTTTGCGCCTGCGCGATTCCTTGTTCAGTCGCCAAGCGATACCATTTCAGCGCTTCAACGTAGTCCTGCTGCGTGCCGTGGCCTTGAGCGTACATGTTGCCAAGGTAACTTTGTGATCGAGCTTCTCCTGCCTCGGCCAGCGACCGAAATGACCGAAAAGAAACTGCGTAGTCACCACTGCGATAAGCCGCGCGAGCGTCGTCAAATTGGTCCGCGTGGGCGGTCGTCACGCAAAGGGCGAGCGTTAACGCGGCGACTCGCTTGCGCATACTTTTCTCCAAAATACCGTAGGAAATCCATTTTCAACTAGGTGCGAGTTATGCAAGCTTGCCCAGCCTTGAAATACCTTGATTTGAGCTAATGCACATTGATCAATTCACCTTGCCCACGGCCATCAGTGTTATCTTTTCTACATCTATCCATCATGACTCGCCAGACGACGAGGAAAAGTATAAAAATGGCGCGCGTGACTGTATTAAACCAAGCTAGTGTCCGTACAGGAAGCAGCGCATGACTCAGAGAATCGTAATCGCAGGTTCAGGTTTCGCCGGAATGTGGTCCGCGTTGTCTGCGGCGCGCGCCGTCGTTAAATACTTGAACGCGCTCAAAGATAAACCAGAGTCGGTGGCGCGCAATACAGTCGTCGTCGTGGGGCGGGGGATTCACGGGTATAGAAACGGTAGCGCAGACGCCGCTACACGCTTATAGGCAAGCAAAGTATGTCACGTGCCTCGATTTAGGACCGTGGGGCGCGGTGTATACCGAGGGTTGGAATCGCCAGGTTCACGTGCAGCGACAAGAAGCGAAAGACCTCAAACGCGCGATCAACACGCAATGGATCTATCCACCCGAGCCAAACCGTGAGGCGATCTTCGGCATTGCGAA
The DNA here is from genome assembly GCA_027618655.1 of Pseudomonadota bacterium. Classification (GTDB taxonomy): domain Bacteria; phylum Pseudomonadota; class Gammaproteobacteria; genus UBA11873. The sequence goes on from JAQCEL010000004.1 coordinate 4,705, forward strand.
TCCAGATCACGTGACCGTGCCGTGGTGGTGTCTCGGGAGCGTGGTAGCGAGACACCGCATTAGTGATACCGAAATTTCGAATTTCAGCATGGTAAGGATTTTCGGTGAGGTGATCCCGATGATTAGAGCCAGTCCGGTCCATGCCGCTGAGCCGATTTCGATCGTTAAACGATTATTCCAGATCTGCGGCGCGCGAATCGAAATAACTCACCATTGCGTCCGCAAGCTGCAGCGTTGCGGCACTTTGTGCGGCAACTAATTCTGGATATCCTGCGCCTGTCATGGGTGTTTCCAATTGCACCTCTTGCTCGTAGAGAATTGGTCCGCTCTCGCTATCAATCACTTGAAAGCGTGCGTGTAACGTCACTACGTGCCCGGGTTTTCCTTCTAAGCGAAGTATTTCTACCGCAACTCGATACTTGTGGATGAACCCTTGCGACGATGGGAAAGCCCCAACGCGCCTGCCGGAAAGCCGATCCGCCAATCTTGAAATCAATAATGTTTGGATGCCGCGACTCAGCGGCGATGCCCACCGATCATTCTCACTCAGGTTTAACGTCCCGCCGTCATTGACGGTGACGATGAGCGGCTGATCCAGATAATCAGGAACGATCACCGGGCCGACAGCTATATTGCCATTGCCGGCGACCCCGGCATGCTTTGTTACATTCGGCAAGTCCGAAGACAGCAAATAATATTTGATTTCGCTTGGCGTTGACGAACAGCCGGCGAGAATCAATATGAGCACGTAGTTCCTGATCCATGTCATGCTAAGGTCGCTCGATTGTCACAGGTTTTGCGTTCTGCTTTCCCCAAATAACCGCGTTAGGATTCCGTTCAATACTGTCTGCGAGCGTGCGTAGCGCACGCGCCGCGTTGTCCACTTGTTGCAAGGTTAGGCTGAGCTGCGATTGGAGGGCGGAATTTTCATCAACACTTGCTAAAGTTTCGTTCAGTTGGCTAGCGAGCGGCACGAGTTGCGCGCTCAATTCGTCCGTGAGTACTTTTACTGATTGGAACGAGGCGTTAGCCGAGACGAGAAATTCGTTGATTTGCGGTGAACTCAATAATTTTTCTAAATTGCTAATCACCGCGACGGTATGCCCGCCAATTTCTTCAACGGGCAGCTTGCGTAATTTATCTAGCATTTCGGTGGCGCTGTCTTTAATTTCCACGAACTCGGATGGAATGGTCGGGATGACGGCAATCCCTTCGGAGTTACTTACCTGTCCGGCTGGCGTGTCCGGGTAGAACCCAAGTTCTACGAACATTTGCCCGGTTAATAGGCTGCCAGTTTGCAAGCGTGCCCGGAACCCCTTCGCAATCAGCGATTCGATGATCTCATTTGGCTCTTGAACAGGCGTGGCTGATGCTGAGATCAGGCGCTCTGGCTGCAATTCGATTTTCACAGGGATGCGAATGTCCGATGAATTCGGGTCGACCTCCAAATCAACATTCGTGACGGACCCAAGTTTGATGCCTTTGAACTCAACCGGGGCGCCGACATTCAAGCCACGCACAGAATCTTCAAAGTACAGTAAGTAGGGTTCATGCGCCGAGGGGCGCGCCTCACCGATTTTCTCCGAGTCAGCGAACAACCAGAATTTTGCGCCAGGTGGCGACGGCGGTGCTTTACTGCCTAACGGTAAGTCAAACGTGATACCGCCAACTAAGAATGTTTGCAACGACCCGGTACGGAAATCGAGGCCATTCGCATTCACCGAAACGTTTATGCGGCTCGCGTTAGAAAACTGGGTCGAGCTGCTGACCAAAAGGGTATACGGTTCTCGGACGAATATATGGATGGTGACTCGGCTACCGTCTTCCGCTAATTCGTAGCCCAACACTTCGCCTACCGGAATGTCCCGAAAAGAAACCGGTGAGCCGGCTTGTATCGATCCTAATATTTCCGATTCGAGCACATAGGAGTTCCCGGGCACGTCGGCAGCCACGATCGGTGGCGTTTCGAGACCAACGAAATTCGATTCAGGTTCACCGTCGCCAGGATCGATTTCAATGTAGGCGCCTGATACCAAAGTCCCTAAACCGGAAACTCCGGAAGGCCCCAGTCTAGGCCGCACAACCCAAAAACGAGTTCCCTCTTTCAGCTGGGCGGCGAAACTTCGCTCAATTCGAGCGGTTGCAATCACATGGCGTAAATCGTCGGCGATACGCACCGTCGTTACCCGGCCGACCTGTACCGCTTTGTATCGCAGGACCGTATTGTCAGCTTCAATACCATCGCCACGCAGGAAGGCGATCGTGATCAGCGGGCCACGTTTTTCTAAGGTGTCGTACAACAGCCATGCGCCTGCGAGCGCGGCGACCAATGGCAACAGCCACACGATCGACAAGCGGCGGTTCTCGACGATATTCGCCTCTGGAACGTCGTAATCAATGGCCATTAAGTGTGCTGCATACGGTAAATTAAACGGCGGTTAACCCGCATTGTCCCACAATAATCGTGGATCAAAGGACATTGAGGCGAGCATCGTGCAAAACACCATGGTGGCGAAAAATGCCGCGCCTAAGCCGGCTTCGACGGTCGCAAGCGCGCCGACTTGAACGAGCGCAACAAGAATCGCAATCATAAAAATATCGATCATCGACCAACGTCCGGTAAAGTCGATGATGTGGTAGAGCAGCGCTCTTTGGCGTGGTCGCCAACGCCAATGCGCCTGCGCGGAGAGCATTAAAAAACCGAGTATCCCAATCTTCACCAAAGGGACAAACACGCTCGCGACAAAAACAAGGACCGCGATTGGCCATTGGCCCTCGGCGAATAAATGCTGTGCACCGCTGAGGATCGTGTCGGGTTCACCGGATCCGAATTGAATGACGGTCAAAATCGGCAACAAATTTGCAGGTATGTAGCAGATTGCAGCGCAGATGAGCAATGCCCAAGTTCGTTGTAAGCTTTGCGGCTTACGGAAACGCACTGCTGCGGCACAACGAGGGCAGAAAACGGATATGGCGCCGCCGCTTTTATTTTCTCTCATTCGCATAACAAGTTGACAGTGTTCGCATGCGGCGAAGCCCTGCTGAGCCGCGCTGGCTAAGGTCACTATTTTTTTCGCCGTCATTGATCGGACCAAATCGCCGCGGCATCAAGATGGCTCGTACTCAGCGCTGATATAACGCTTAGGGCGCCAAACGCAAAAAGAGCCGGTCCAGGTTCGACGCTTGCGAGGTCGCCGAGCTTGATAAATGCGACTAACGCACCGATAAGATACACTTCGGTCATTCCCCACGGCGTCATATTCGTAACAAAACGCAGCAGTTTCGCAAAGCGTGCCGGTGAATGGTTGAGCATGAGTGGGATTGTTACGGCGACAACTGCGAGTGCTCTAAGCAGCGGAATCACGATCGTAACTGCTAAAACTAATATGGCGGTTTCGATTCGGTCGCCGTCCCATAATGCGACGACGCCTTCGATGACGGTTGTGGTGCGGTGCTGTCCTTCAATTTCTAAAGACATGATCGGGAACAAATTCGCTACCGCGAGCAAGATCATCACGGTGATTGCCAAGGCCAGATTTGCTTGTAAGGAATCTCGTGACCCTTTGCGAAGAAGTTGGCCGCAGCGTGGGCAGTTAGCGCGCTCGTGCGCGGCTAAAACCCGCGCTTGTTGCAGTAAGTCGCAGGTAGGGCAAGCGATCAGATCCAGGGGTCGCGACATAGATATTACCGAATTGCGTTTAACGATCTTGCTTGCCAAGTTTTATGCAAAGTTTTTGGCTTCAAGAAGGCGATGCTTGCATTGTGCTCGCATCATAAGCAGGTGCAGCCGTACGTCGTTACTCGTCATACCATTGTTCCGCTCATGCTCGCCGCGCACGTGGGACGGGTGAATTTTGGTCTTAATTACGTGATCCGACAACACGCGGCGCGATTGATTGCGTGATGGAACTAGCCCGAGCCTTCCCTGGTCGTATAGTCGCACAACAACCAATTAACGGGTAACCGAAAATATCGAATCCTCAGATTGTCGCGGACCAAATTCTTAACTCACAACAGCGACGGCACAAACCCACGGATAGACGTTTTTCCGCTAATAACAGCGGGTAAAGCGCAAAAGGAAAAGATGATCCATCGTAGGCGCGGGTTCCGTTTAACACTTACCGCGGGTGCTTGCATGTTACTTTGTTCGTGCAGTTTGCTGCCGAATTCGGCCGCAAAAAAGAAGGCCGCGGAGGCTGCCGCAGAAACCCCGCGCATTGCAGTCGAAATAGTGGGCGTCGACGGCGCCCTCGCTCGAAATGTGCATGACCATCTATCAGTCACACACAAGCCGTGTTCCGTGTCGAAAGCCTACCTCGCCGTCCTCGGCAAGCGCGGCGAAGAAGAAGCGCGAGAAGCACTTCGTGCGTTTGGTTACTACGACCCGACGGTGACCGCCTCGGTCGTTGCAGATTCGAATTGCCCAGTGGCAAGCCTTGTGATCGATGCGGGGCAACGCGTGAAGTTGCATACCGTCGAAGCGGAACTCACTGGCCCTGGGGAGGCCGACGAGGGGTTTAGCGAAAAACTTAAAGATATTGATCTAACCTCGGGTTCTGGATTGAATCACGGCGACTACTCTAAGGCTAAGCAGTTATTCGAGTCGGTTGCTCTGGAGCGTGGCTACCTTGAGGGGAAATTCGTCAAGCACGAGTTAAGGGTTAACCCTGATGCATTACGCGCCGATATCGCGCTGGTATTCGACACGGGGCCGCGTTACCAATTGGGCGAGGTACGGATCAAACAGGAGCCAGAGTTCCTCGACGAGTCGCTCATCACACGCTTTCTCGAGGGCAATGAAGACGCAGCCTATGACGCAAGCCTCGTTAGCAATCACCACCTGGCGTTGTCTAAAAGTAGCTACTTTGAAAGAGTTGACGTGCGCCCACGTCTGTCAAGTCCCGAGAACGACACGATACCGATTGATATCTCGCTGACACCGCGGGATCGCCATGCACTCGACACCGGGATTGGCGCCTCGACCGATGAAGGGATCCGCGGGCGCTTTGGCTATCAGAATCGGCGCCTTAACCGATTTGGGCATCAATTTGAGACGATGATAAATGGCTCCTTTATCGAACAAAAGTTATCCGCTGCGTATCGCTTTCCACGCGCTCACCCGATCGACGAATGGCTGAGCGTACACGCTGGTGTAAGGCGAAGAGAGGTAGATACGTTCACAACCATAGAGACCCAAATTAGCGTTACCGAGACGAAACGGCGAGCCGGGGGCTGGAAAGAAACCCGCTTTATCGAATTGAATCGTCAGGATTATGCTGTTTCAGCAACCGAGGACACGTCGAACTTCTTGAGTCCAGGCATCAATTGGCGACGTACCGTGACGGACAACGATCTTTTTCCGACGCGTGGCTACGACATTAACGTGGAATTGAAAGCTGCGTCCGAAGCGATCATCGCGGACACGAGTTTCCTGAGCAGTCTCATTTCGCTTGCCTGGATTCGGGGTCTGCCATGGAATTCGCGGGTACTGCTAAGAGGTCACTTCGGTGCAATATGGGTCGACGAGTTTCGCGAGTTGCCACCGTCAGAACGTTTTTTTGCCGGCGGGGATAACAGTATTCGAGGCTTTGACATTGATACAGTCGGCCCGGTTGACGCCGCGAATAAGGTGGTCGGGGGAACCGAACTCGGGGTCGTCAGTGTCGAACTAGAACATTACTTCACCGACACCTGGGGTGTCGCAATGTTTGCTGATACTGGCAACGCCTTTGGTGGCGACGGCGGTGCGACGGGATTGCAAACGGGGATCGGATTAGGCGTGCGATGGCGCTCACCCGTCGGGCCGGTGCGTCTCGACATTGCTCATCCGCTTGACGACCCAGATAACAGTTTCCGCATCCATATGCGCATCGGGCCGGATTTCTAATGCGTGTGCGTCGTCTCGCGGGGATCATCGCCGGCGCGGTACTCGGGATAGTTGTTTTCGGTGCGCTGACAGTCACGACGATTGTCATGACCGAATTAGGCAGCCGTTGGGCTATCGTAGTCCTATTCAAACCCTTTGCTCGGCAAATCTCAATCGCGTCAATTAGCGGGCGATTATGGGATCGCCTAGTCCTCGACTCGGTTCGCATGCAAACCGAACCCGTCAGCGGGAGCATCGAACAAGTAAGGTTCGAGTGGCAGCTCGCCGCACTCTTGTCAGGACAGCTCATCGTCGACAGCGTGGTGTTCGACGGCGCAGATTTAATTATCAACGCGCCGCCAAGCGACCCTAATGCAGCGCCACTCAGAACGCTGCCGGCACCGCCGTTGCCCGTTACACTCCAACGGCTCGACTTCCATCGATTGAACGTTGACCTCGGCCAACGAACACTCGTCGTCGACAAATTCGGATTCAGTGCAATCTGGGACGCTGAACAAATTGTATTACGCGAATTTGATCTCAATGCTTACGGCCACACTTTTTCGTTGAACGCCGCGGCTTCGATAGGATCAGAGTCAAAGCTTGATGCCAGCGCTGCTTGGTCAGGTGAACTCGCGGAACAAACTGCCCAAGGCTCGCTCAAGGTGACGGGGCCATTAAGTGAACTCAAGTTCGAATCACTGATCGACGCGCAGGTTTCGGCGTCGGTGAGCGGCACAGTCGACGCCTTTGCCGACATCCCGAAGTTTTCGTTAACCAGTGCTATCGCGCCCACGGATTTCGCTAACGGAATACACATCGAATCGACAACGATTGGCTTAGCCGGGACGTTCGACTCATTGCACACGACCATCGCGACGCAGCTTGATACGCCAGGCACGGATCCTTATGCATTGTCGTTGACGGCCAACGTGGCTAACTTGGCCGCCAAAGACGACTCGATTAGCGCCGAGATCGAATGGCAGGCTGTGCCGCAAAATTCGAGCGGCCGAACCTTATCCGGCACAGGTCATTTTCGATTCGAGGGCGACACGATCTACATCAAGCACTCGAGTCGCAGCCCATACGCCTCCCGTCTCGACGGACACATAGACATCGCCAATCAAGCACTCGAACTCGAGCTTAACTGGCACGACATACACCATGGTCTCGCGGATGGACGTTTGCTTGATTCGCATTCGGGAACGGTGCAAGCGAGTGGCGCATTCGACGCGCTGCAAGTCGCGTTGCAAACCGCGATGAGTGTGTCTGATCTAGGGCCAGTAGGGATCGACGCGCGCGGGCAGTTAGCGCAACAAAGTTTCAAGCTCGACACCTTCGAAGCTGTTTTGCTCGGTGGCACGGTCGAATCGAAAGGCAACTTTGCATTCGCCACCAAGCCGAGCTGCGCGCTCAGCTTCAGTGGCAAGACGCTCGATTTATCTGCGATACATCCAGCGACACCAAGTCGAATAAATTTTGCTGGCAGTGCAACGTGCGAAAATTCGAGCGCCGGATTTTTATCGCGGGTCGTTTTGGACGACATGAGTGGATTTGTACGCGGACAAGCGCTTAGCGGTGCTGCGATCGTTGAAACTAAACCTGGTCGCATTACAGTTGAACACGCACGTATAAGCACGGGACCAAACAAGCTCGAAATCGAAGGCACCTGGGGACAAGAAATTGATGGTCGTTTCGTCATCGATTTACCCGATATTTCGTTACTCGAATCCGGGGCTGACGGGCGCCTCGCCGGCTCCGGAACGCTGTCCGGGAGTCTTGAACTACCCAAGATTAAGGCAGAAATCACCGGCACATCTGTGCGTCTAAACGACGTATCACTGGGTAGTCTGAACGTGGAAATCGATGTGGACTTAGCGCGCAGCGCTCCCTCGCACGCGGAACTTGCGATCAGCGATTTAATCTACCAGCGAGAAAAACTCGATGCGCTGAATATTGAGCTGCGAGGGACTGCACAAAACCACACAATCCATTTCGATCTCGACAGCCCGGAACTTAGCGCGGACGGTTCAGCATTCGGTGCCCTAGCATCAGGTGCTTGGAACGGGTTAATCAATAGCTTCGAATTCAATTCGAGAAAGTTCGGTCAGTGGTCGTTACGGGACCCGAGCGAAATCACCTTATCGAGGGATGCTAGTTCGCTTGCGAACGCGTGTCTTGAAGCTAAGGAAGGTCTTGCGTGTATAACCGCCGACCGTTCGGCTGCTAAAGGAAACGCAAAGATTTCGCTATTGGGCTTGCCAGTGGCGCTTGCGAATTATTATTTACCCACGACACTGACATTGGGTGGCAGTACGGATGGTGTGATCGATGTACACCTAGTCGATGGAAAAACGACCGGCGAGGGCACGCTGAAAATCCGCGACGGTGTGCTGAATCGTGACAATGGTAGCGGCGAAGTCGACACGGTTCCGATCGATGCGTTCGCACTTGATTTCGAAATTCTCACGGATGTTTTGCACGCAACTGCGTCTGCGGTGGTCGGTCAGTGGTTTTCCCTAACGGCGGGCGCGGATTGGGAACGCGCAGAGGACGGTAAACTTTCGATTCTAGTCGACGCTAATGCATCGGATATTTCCTGGTTCGAGGATTTCGTTCCGGAATTAAGCGGCTCCCATGGTGCCCTGGAGCTGCATGCAAAAGTAAGCGGCAACCTTGCCACACCAAGAGTCGATACGAAACTAAAGCTCAGTAGTGGCGCGTTAGTCCTACCGGACATCGGATTAAATATTGATAGTCTCGCCGTTCAAGTGAACGGCGAGACGAGTGAGGTAGACGTTGACGCAACGATTGGATCAGCCGATCACCAATTGAATTTGACCGGGCTAGCATCACGGGTCGGCGATGGCGATTTCCGCTACGATTTGACGCTGCGTGGTGATACCTTCCCCGCTATAAGAACATTAGAAGTTGAGGCCGACATTTCGCCTGATCTGCGCCTTCTAGGCGATAGGACATCTCTGGACGTCACCGGAACCCTAAATTTGCCGAAAGTATTGGTCGATATTGAGAAACTGCCAAATTCGGCAGTTCGCGTGTCAAGCGATCAGATCCTCGTCACAGCCGACGGCACATTAAACAACGCCCAACCGAAGTCTAATTTTGTCACAGACGCGCTGAGTGGGAACGTAGATGTCGTGTTGGGCGACTCGATTTCAATTAACGGTTTCGGGCTGACGTCCAAACTGTCGGGAGACTTAAAGTGGACGAAGAAACGCGCTAGCGCACAAGGTCGTGCTAACGGTGCTATTCGGATCGACGAAGGTGTGTTCAAAGCTTACGGGCAGCACATGGAAATTGAAACCGGACGCATTCAATTCGTGGGTCCGATCGACAACCCAGGAATTGCCGTGCAAGCGATACGTCCGGATTTACCCGTCAAAGCGGGTGTGAACGTAAGCGGCACGATACTTCAGCCGAAAATTTCTTTGTTCTCACAACCCGTTCTGTCGGACGGGAATATCCTGTCCTACATCGTAACAGGCCACGGCCTGGAGGGCGCCGCAGCCAGTGATGCGGGTTTGCTAACTCAAGCTGCATTGAGTCTCGGCGCCGAAGAATCCGCCGCCGCGACCAATCAAATTCGCAATGCCTTTGGTATCGACGAACTTTCCGTTGCATCCGGAGAGACTGCAAGAGACACGTCCTTGATAGCAGGCAAGCGTTTGTCGCCTAAGCTAACCGTGCGAACTGGTTTTAATCCGTTTGATCAGCTGTGGTCCTTTTTCCTCAACTACAAACTCACGGACCATTGGAGTATTGAGAGCGAATCGGGTAATCGCCAAGGTGCGGACATCCTCTACACCTTCGAGCGCGAGAAACTATTCAACGGCTCATTATTCGAATAAGCGATAATTTCCTTGCAGGATCCGGCCAGCTCAGCCTTGCGACGGCGCAGGATCCGCGACATGCGTTCTCATCGTAGTGTCCCGGATCAATAATTCGACGGTAATCGGGGTCTAAACATGGTTTAACATAGTTTTAGATTTGGTAGGGTAGCAAGGGTCGATGTGCCGTACACGGCTGGCAGCGACAGTTCCTGAATAGCGCGATTTTTCGGCGCCTATCCTATAAACTGCCCGGCTAACTGCATACACTCCTATTGCACAAGGTCTGCCAGACTCCTTGCTTTAAGGTGACTCTAAGTTGCCGAGTTGGGCGGACCCGCGAAAGCATTTTTGGAGTGGATGCCTACGAACGAATTGCCGGTTATCGTGCCAATCGATAATCTGCATAGACTCACTCACAAAAGGATTAACACATGACAACAATCTGCCGACGCGGCGCGTGCACGTTAATTGGCCTCACCGCACTTTGTACCCTCGTTGCCTGTGCGCCAATCGCACCGATTACGGCGACGACGGCCGCTGTAACGAACGATCCGCGAACGACGGGGACAGTGATCGACGATGAAGGCATAGAAAGCAAGGTTAACGACATATTCCGAGCCGACCAAGAACTGTCCCAATCTTGCCACACGAATGTCACAAGTTATAACCGACGGGTTCTGTTAACCGGCGAATGCCCCACAGCCGAAATCGTTGCCAAAGCAGAGAATTACGCTAAGCAAGTAGCGAATGTCAAATCGGTTCACAATGAAATCGCGGTCGGCGTTCCAAGTACGATTGCTGCCCAATCGGCGGATTCTCTGATTACGACCAAGGTCAAGACGAGATTGTTTTCGATTAAGGACCTCCCAAGTAAGAATGTGAAAGTCGTGACGGAAGCCGGGGTGGTATTTTTAATGGGAATCATCGACCGGGAATCCGCAGACATTGCGGCGAATCAGGCAGCGTCAACTGGCGGCGTGGTTCGAGTGGTTAAGCTTTTCGAACACCTGTAATTTTGACCTCAATGGCGGGCTTGTCGCGTCACCTGACGATAGAGTGGTCTATTCTGGCAATTGATTAACGCATTCGGGGCCGCAGAGAGGTTCTGATGAGGGTAGCGGAGCGCAATCCTACGTGTTTAGAAGAAGCGTATAAGAAATATAAACGCCGCTTTCTCCAATTCCATAAAGTATTCCGAGGGCATCAAACAGCCGTCAATCGATGCTTCGAGTGGGTGATGGCTGTGATCGGGCCTCCGGAGCTGGGAGAAATTCCATGCTTCGGTGCGATGGAATCATCAGTGAGGCGACGAGATTAGGGATAACCAAAGGCTGTTCTGGGCACTTATGCGACAGTCGCGGCGTAATTTTTGACGCGATTGAATGACCGTTGCTGGTGTAAGCAGCCGATCAACTCACTTGCTCACGAATGGGGGCGTTATTACGTCTTGCCGATAACACGGCCTCAAAAAGTCCATCGACGATACATTTCAACAAGTTCCAAAGGGGACAGATTGAATTGAACGGACACAGCTTCAAATAAATTTGTCCCCTTTGTCCTATCCAGGTGCTAATCCGCAATAAGATTTCTAAGTGTTTACCATTAGAACGTAACGTCTATTCCGACTGCTAACCCCAGTACCATCGTTCGAAGCTTAATGTCGTCGTGGCTCGAGCGCGGCTGCGCGAACTGGCCGGGAACCACGCGAGTTCGCGCGCCACGCCGTCGCGCGATTGCGCCGAGCGTGCGCGAATGCCGCGCAAATTTTCCGCATGAACGGCAGCGCCGATGGGTTGGCAGACTTCATGCGATACGAGATCGCCGTTCAAATCGAATGGGTAATTTTGATGCAATCCAACTTTCGCCACACCGAGTCGCGTGTGCACATCGCAAACCGCTTGATTCCCAGGTAGCTTCGCCCCAACAAGCAGCGGGCCTGTATCGGTACGTAAGTCTTCTGGCTCGAACGGCCAACGGGAAATAAAATTGCGTAAATTTAAACGAGCGGTCACCTGATCCTCGTTTAAATAAAGCGTGGGGTAGCTGTTTTGCGGATTCCAACGACCACCGAATGTTGCTGCGAAGTCTGGGTCCAATGGGTCGCGCCACTGGCGATCCGCGATGCGCCACCAAATATGTCCATTGGGTAAAAGTTCGCGGACCGGGCGCAACGTCGGCAACCGTTATCCGTGCACTTGCTGAAAGTCGAACATTTCGCGGCACGTTGCCAGAATCAATTGCGTATCACCGCGTTCAAGTAGGTCGACCAGCGAAACATTATTCTTCGCAGGGATTGGTCGGCGCACAACCGCAGGGATCCGGTCGCGCTTTAGGTAGTGCACGAGCAGATCCGTAGCCGCGGCCAAGTCGCTGATCATTTCGGCACGATCTGGCGGAGCACCACGCTCAATCCACTTCCCAACCGCTTGCCGACTAATTCCGAGCAGCCGAGCCGTTTCTGCCTGGCTTAAATCCCAAGTGGACAAAATGCCCGCTAGCACGTGACCGGCGCGATGCCGATCGAGGTGTGCGGAAAACGCATCCAGCCATGCGTGTTCGTCTTTATGCGCTGCGATAACTTGTTCGGCAGCCGCGAGCGGATCAGGTTTTAAAATGCCGGATTGTGTAACCATGAGTTTGCCATCCTTTGCCCGCAACCATATGTCAACCGCAACCTATTGTCAACTTAACGATCAATCTGCGTTTTCGTGCTCTAAGGCGATCTCGCCAGCAACACCCGCCGCCGCTAGACGTTACGCTAACAGGCGACGCCCCCATCGACGATGAACTCGCTGCCCGTGCAATAGGAGCTTTCGTCGGAGGCGAGAAACAAGACAAGTTGCGCTACTTCGTCGGCATGCGCCGCGCGACCGAGCGGAATTTTTTTTACCACACGGTCCAATTTTCCAGCCTGGATGTAGGAAAGTTCTTGCATCATGTCGGTATCGATAAGCCCTGGGTGAACTGAGTTCACACGGATATTGAATTTCCCAAGCTCTATTGCGGCGACCTTGGTCATGCCGCGAACGGCCCACTTACTCGCGCCGTAGGCGGTCGAATGAGGGTTTCCTTGCAGTCCAGCGACTGACGAAATGTTGATAATAGAGCCACCGTTGCCAAGCTCTTTCATCGCACGCGCCGCACTTTGCATACCTAGAAATACGCCGACTTGATTAATTTTAATGACGAGTTCGTATTCCGCTAACGTCGTGTCGATCAGCGGCGCGGCCCGATAGATACCCGCGTTGTTAACTAACACGTCAATTCTTTTGTGCTCTGCGACCACCTGATTCATCACTGTACGCCACGCGTTTTCGTCGCTCACATCCAGGTGTAAATAGGTCGCGCCGATCTCCTTTGCTGCTGTTTGCCCTAGCTCGTCGAGCACATCGGTGAGCACCACGACCGCACCTTCGCGAGCTAACAGCGCTGCTTCAGCCTTACCTTGTCCGCGTGCCGCGCCAGTGATCAATGCAATTTTTCCGTCGAGACGTCCCATGATGATTTACCTTTTGATTAATGAAATTAAGTTTGCGCGATGAGTCGTTAGGATCTGCCAGCAATGATCGCGTCGAGCTCGGCGATTGCTTGGCGCGCTTCGTCACCTTACGGAATTGGCTTGCCCGAATCGCGCCACTGAACCGCAGACTTAAACCCATGAGCCTGGGATTGGCGACGGAACCACATTCCCTCGGGGTTATGACGGGTGATGCCATCGAACAACGTCGCCATGGTTTGGCTCGCCAGTAATCCTTGCCGCTCAATAGATTCGTTAACGATCATTTTTTGCATCATCAACATACCGCTCGGCACCGCACTGATGCTCGTAGCGAGCGCGTCGACGGCCGCATCGAGTTGCGCACGCGCGACTGTTTCGCTTACCAATCCCCAGCGCTCCGCCTTAACGCCGTCGACTAATTCGCCTGTCAAAACCATACGTTTGGCGCGCTCGGGCCCTAGTCGGTACGTCCAATGCGCCGTCGTTGGGCACCCCCAGACTCGAGTTGGCATATAGCCAATGCGGGCGGTGTCCTCCATGACGATGAGATCACAACAGAGTGCTATATCCGATCCTCCGGCGATCGCGTACTTGTGAATCCGTGCAATTGTCGGTTTGTGTGAATGCCACAGACTCATGAAGTCGTCTGTGTGCTGACGCATCGTTCGGTAATCGATCATCGGATCCCACGGCACGGATTCTTGTTGACAAGGGTGGTCGTGACCAGTGGCGGTGAAAAGCCCGATATCGTATCCCGCACAAAATGCCGCCCCAGCACCTTGCACAACAATCACATGAATCGCGTCGCAATGATTTGCGAATTCCACGGCCCGGCGAATTTCCCCGGGCATCTCGCTGGTGATTGCGTTCAGTCGTTCGGGTCGATTGAGCGTCAGTCTCGCGATCCTGGAGTTTTGCTTATCCTGAGTTAGGGTTAACGTTTGTAATTCGTCATGCGGAATTAGTGCGCGTCCTGCGTAAGGATCGATTTCTACGGTGTTCGCCATCACGACATCACTCCAATTAAGTTTTTCGACATGCGTCTTAAGAATTTAGATTCGAAGTCAAGAATCGGAGTGCTAGGTGCATGTTCGGAGCCGGATAATTCATGACACCAACCTGTATTACGGAATGTCATTATGAAAAATTCAGCTTGCGAGATTCTTGTCGCGACCGTGACCGTGACGCTTTGGATCTATCTAGTCTTGGAGATCGCAACAAAGCTCACTTATCCCTCTTTAGTGTAACTTAATGCTGCTAGCGGTTGCGGCCCTTTCATCGAGGGCTGCACGCGTAGGTGATGACTATTTTATTTTTACAGCAGTGCCTCAACTGGTCCTTCACCCATCACTGTGGTGCGATGTGCGCGTCGAATTTCGCGCTCTGGGACGACGGTTGCGCGATGCAAGGTACAGCGGTTGTCCCACATCACCAAGTCGTTGGTTATCCATTCGTGACTGTAGACGAATTCGGGTCGCGTGCACCAGCGGATGAGTTCTTCCGCCAAATGCCGACCAGCTTCGACTGGCATACCGTTGATCGATTCAATGTGGCCGCTGACGAAGAGACTCGGTTGGCCCGAACCCGGATGAATTCTTAGAATTGGATGAGTGGATGGAGGCAATGCATCGAGTTCTGCCTGCGGAACATTCCCGTCACCGGTTAGCTGGAGTGAATAAGCGTAGTGATGCACGGCCATCAAGCCACGCAAGGCTGCGCGGCGCTCGACCGCTATTTCATCATAGCCCACTCGCATAGAGGCAAAATCCGTGTCGGCCCGTTCGTGTATCGGGATCTCTCTACCCGACAATATCGAGGCCATAGCAGGAATGGGCTTAAATGAGCTATCCGTGTGCCAGCGTGCGTTCACGTTGAGAAAAGTTCGCTTCTTAGCATCGGATTTAAGAATTTGTCCGTGCTCGTCGATGTTCGACAACTCGTAGACATAGGGGTTTTTCGCGGCAAGCGAAAAGCTGATCTTCTCAAGTTCGTGAAAGCGTTGACTAAACGCGACTTGTTGATCGTCGTTGATGGCCTGATTTCGAAACAGCAACACAGAATATTCATTGAACGCGCGCACAATGAGTTCGAAAACTTCGGCGCTAAGACTTTGCGCCAAATCGACGCCGCGAATTTCGGCGCCAAGCCGCGGATGAAGTTTGTGTACTGTGATTGCGTTGGGACTATTGGTCACTTGGAATTTCCTTGGCCTTGCGCATTCTCCGAAATAGTTAAATGGGCTCCACCGTGTAGCCGATCTTAGGGAAGTGGACTGCCACGGTCCCTACCCTCGGATCTTCCCTATAAATAGTCACACTCGAGACAGTCGTTCCGACTAAGGTCCCCGTGATTTGAGCTTCCGCGTAATCTGCCGGTGAAACGCATACCTTGGTTCCTGCTTCGATGCCAATCGGATCACGAGGATCAATACCCGTGGCAGGTAAGGGTTCGGCGGCCTCTGCTATATCAAGTGCGCGTGAGGGTTCCATCTCGCTGCGTGTTCCCTGACCGATTGCTGCCAGACGGTCTAGCCATAGACCAATGCTAGGAAGATGTTTGTACGCGCGTTCGGCTTCGGTGGGCGCAAATCGGATCAAAAACCAGGGGTCCCACATCGCGTGGATATCTGCCCATCCGGGTCGCTCGCCGGTCAGAAACGGGCGGCCGTCCGCGAGCTGTTGGCGGATAAAATCCGTATGTGCGTCGAGTTGCGCGCGGTAACCAGCAAGCCGCGGTCCTAAGGTGTCTGTGTCGAACTGCGTTTGCCACATTTTTTTCCGGTCTTCGTGAAAATGGGCGGGCAAATCTAAGCTTCCGGCAAACGGATCGTCGGCTCCCATATAGATAGCGACCGAAGCCACCACGTAAGGCCCATTTGCCCAACTGCCGAGCGCCATGGCGAGCCCCGGATTGCCATCTGGGAAAATAGACGGTTCCGGATATTGGCGTTCAAGTAATGTGGCGATAAGTTGCGTATCGCAGTAAATGTCTGCGCCAATTTGAAACACCGGGGTCCTGCGGTATCCCCCAGTCAACGGGGTTAGATTCGGTTTTGGCATTGCCGAAGGGACGATGACGGAGCGCCAGCTCAGGTTTTTGATACCGAATACGAGCCTTATTTTCTCGGCAAACGGTGCCTCGTCGTAATGATGCAAAATAAGTTCTGGCACTACGCGTCGTCCTTTAATGGTCTTGCCATGGGACCAAAACGTTAACATAGATTAGGATAGCAGCTGAAGCGGATTCCGTTAACCGAACAAGACTAAAGCATTTGCCGCTGACCAGAATTTTAAGACAGCAAATGAAATACAAACCCCAGCTGATGCTAGGCTAAAGAAGCTTCGCGCGGATACTCGCTTCGAATTGCTAATGGCGAGAGAACGAGGATAGACGATGACTCAGGTCCATCGGCGTCGTTTCCTGCGACGCGCACGTGATATTGCTGGCGCAGTTGTAAGCGCGGTGCTTGCGCCACGCGCGGCCGCGGCGATCGAGACAACGAAATATCAAGGCGCGCCCACCCGTGAGTACGGATCGAGGTCGCGATTTGAGACGCTGAAGCGTTGGGTGATGCCCACTCGTTATCCGTCGAGTTCCGCGTCATGGACGCCGCTCGGCGATCTGGATGGGATAATTACGCCGTCAGCGCTGCACTACGAACGCCACCACGCGGGCGTGCCCGATTTGGACCCGGCAACTCATCAACTCACAATTCATGGCTTGGTCGATCGGCCGCTTGAATTTTCGATGAAAGATCTGCGGCGCTTTCCCGCCGTTCATCGCATTTGTTTTCTTGAATGTTCGGGTAACGGTTCTCAGGAATATCGTGGTCCGACCAGCGAGAATGTGCAAC
The DNA here is from genome assembly GCA_027618655.1 of Pseudomonadota bacterium. Classification (GTDB taxonomy): domain Bacteria; phylum Pseudomonadota; class Gammaproteobacteria; genus UBA11873. Next base: position 21,774 of record JAQCEL010000004.1, read on the forward strand.
AAACTCACGGCCTAACGTCGTGTGCAGATTGGGGTGGGGTGGCACTGAAAACGGTGTTGAACGAAGCGGGAATTCGTTCGGACGCGAGTTGGGTCGTCGCCGAGGGCGCGGATGGTGCAGCTATGACGCGGAGTATCCCGCTCGCAAAATGTATGGACGATGTCATCCTTGCCTACGCACAAAATGGCGAGGCGTTACGGCCAGAACAAGGTTACCCCGTGAGATTGTTGGTGCCGGGATTCGAAGGCAGCATTAGCGTTAAATGGTTACGTCGTTTAAAGCTAACCGCATCGGCGTATTACACGCGCGAAGAAACATCCAAATACACTGATCTGATGGCGGACGGCCGCGCTCGCGGATTCACTTTTGTGATGGAAGCGAAGTCGGTGATTACCTCTCCGTCCGCTGGCCAAGAATTATCAGGGCCCGGGTATTATGAAATTCGCGGTCTCGCATGGTCGGGTCGCGGCAAGATTAGTCGAGTAGATGTGAGCGTCGATGGGGGCGAAAGTTGGCGACAAGCGACCATTCACGGCCCAGTGCTGCCGATTTGCCACACGCGATTTTCACTTGATTGGCAATGGGACGGCAGCACCAGCACCTTGCTGAGTCGGTGCGTCGACGATACGGGTTATACGCAACCGAGTCGCCGACAGCTGGTTCAACAACGCGGTGAAAATAGCTTTTATCACTACAACGCAATTCAGGCCTGGCGGGTAGACTCAGCTGGAGTGGTGCACAATGCGTGACCCGGCCGAGTCGCTGGTGGGACTAATCTCTAGTGTGCGCCGATCCGCCAATCACTTTCTCCGATCCGGCGCACTGCTGATTTTGCTCTCCATCGCGCAGAGCAGTACGGCAGATGAGAACGCGCGTCCTCGCTATGCGATCGGACATTTAGCAAGTCCCGATCGCGTGGCTAAATTGGACATCGCCATCGGCCCTCAAGGCGACGAGTTACCTATCGGTCGCGGTACCGTCCCACAAGGTCGCGAACTGTATCGTGAACACTGCGCAATTTGTCATGGCGAGGACGGCACGCAAGGACCTGATCCAAAGCTAGTGGGTGGTCATGGCAGTTTGGCTACGGCTAAGCCAATCCAGACGATTGGCAGTTATTGGCCCTATGCGACTACCTTATATGATTATATTAATCGCGCCATGCCGTTCTATACGCCGGGTTCGTTGCTGCCCGACGAGGTTTATGCGTTATGCGCTTATTTGCTCAACGCCAATGGCATCATTGCTGATGACACGGTGATCGATCGAACTAGCCTAGTGGCGATACGCATGCCGAACAGAGATGGGTTTATCCCAGATCCCAGACCCGAACAGCCACACGAATAGCGTTACCCTAGGGCGGGAGGGACTCGTTGCGCCTAGCGGTGGTTTAGTCGACGGCCCGCAGACTCGAAACACGCATATAGAGGGGTTGCCTTATGAGAAAAATGAATCGTTTAATGATGTGGGTCGTCTTGGCGTTCATCTGCGCGGCGTCGAACGTTTTAGCGCACGGCGGTCACGGCGGCAGCGCCCAACTTCAAAAGCATAACAATGATCGAACGATTGCCGCACAGGCATACGGTGGGCTTCATGAGGACAAAGGTGAAGTCACGATATCGTTCTACGGCAACATCGCATTCGAAATTATCTCGCCGCGCGGCGTGAAAATGTTTATCGACCCTTGGCGGAACGACATCACTGGCATGTTCCCGCCTTGGTACGTCCGTGATATGCCGATGGTTCGCACCGACATTGGCATGGTCACCCATGCGCATTTCGATCACGATGCTGTCGATCGCTTAGAAGCAGATATGGTGTTGGAACGGATGGCCGGAAAATTTAAATTAGCCGATGTGCTCATTACCGGCATCGCGGAGAAACATGTGTGTGAAACACAAGGGGAAATCGTCTATCGCCAGCTCGTCATCGACTTTATCGACCAGGATCGTTGCCCACCGAATGAAACCTTGCAGTGGGATAACAGTATGTATCTCATTGAGACGGGCGGCTTACGCATATTGCATTGGGGCGACAATCGGCAAAATCCACCCGAGCGCGTTTGGGAAATGATCGGTGACGTTGATATCGCGATTTTAGCGATCAGTGATGACGGACATATATTGAGTCAGAAGTGGGCCGATATTGTCATGGAGAAAACGAAGGCGAACATCGTTATCCCTGGACATTATTTTGTCAAAGGCGTGAACATTCCTGAGGCTTACGGTCTCGAGTCCGCTGCGCAGTGGACCGCGAAACACGAGCACACCTTACTCGAGTCGGGCACGATCACTTTGCGTCCCGAGGACGTAAAAAAGTACGATCAACATGTGATGTATTTTGGCGATCACGTCGCACACCCAACCGGCGGTAGCCTGCCGAGAAATAAACTGGGTAGTTTGCCAAACGTGCCCGAACCCGTCGGTGCATGGAAGCGATTCGCACCTAAATAGCCATTGTTGTGCAGTTGGACATGCCATCTCAGTCACTAGCGAGCGCTGACCGTTCGTATCTGATCTGGCTGCTCGCGTTCATCTGCTTTATGACTTTATTTGAGGGTTACGATCTCCTCATCATCAATCTTGCGCTTCCGTATTTAGGCACGGAATTTGGTGTCGATTCGCAAACGCTAGGCAGCGCCGTCGGTTTGATCAATGTCGGGACTATCCTTGCGTTTATTCCCGTCAGACTTGCCGATCGATATGGACGTCGACCCGTTTTTCTGTGTGCCGTGTTGGGGTACACGATGTTCACTTTGCTCAGCGCATCATCGTTCGGTTTATACGACTTCGTCGCCTACCAATTTTTCGCGCGCATGTTCATGGTTACCGAAATCAGTCTCGCGGCGATCATTTTGACTGAGGAAATGCCGGCTCGCTATCGTGGCATCGCGGTGACGTTAATGTTTTCGTTGAGTCTTTGTGGGGGAATTCTAGGCTCAGTCATATTTCCGTACTTGGTGGATACCGAGTTGGGTTGGCGAATGCTTTATGTGATTGGCGCGGTCGCAGCCCCCGTATTAATTTTTTATTGGGCTAAATTGCGCGAGACTCGGCGTTTTGTCGAAGGTGCGATCGAAGAGATCAGTATCCCGATCATGCAAAGCTTCAAAGCGATTAAAACGGTTTTTCACGCGCGGTTTCGCCGCCGCGCCACCGCTGGCGCGACGATTTGGTTTACGGTAAATGCTTGGAGTTCAAGTTGCCTTTTCTTCTTCTCATACTACGTCACGAACGAACGTGACTGGGATGCGGGCGCCGTTAGCTATGCGTTAACCTTGGCGTATTCGCTTGCAATTATCGGTTATGCGACGGCGGGTCCCATGCTTGACTTCGCGGGTCGACGACTGACCGCGACGGTCTATTTTTCAATTGGCGCTATCGCCGCTTACATCTGTTTCTCTGCGCAGTCGGCACCCGTCATAACGGCTGCTTATGTCGTCGTGCTAGGCATGCATGCGGTGTGGCCGATCGCTGGGACTATTACCAGTGAGATATTTCCAACTGAGATCCGTGCCACCGCGAATGCGGTCGTGAATCACCTGCTCGGGCGCATTGGAATGGCCCTGGCGCCGGCGGTCGTCGGCGCGTTATCTGCTGTACTTGGGTCGATAGGTCAGGCGGTTGCGCTGATCAGTCTGATCCCATTCGTTTGTTTGCCTATAATCTGGTTAACCGTTAGAGAAACAAAAGGTCAGGAGCTGGAAGATATCCAGCCGTAAAGTGCGTGCGAGGAGTTTGAATCTTATGAGCCAACAAACAATGAAGGTCCTTCCGCGAACCGTTGCAATCGGCGCTGACGTAGTAAATGTCGATCTTGCAAATGTCGATGCAGAGACATTTACCCAGATCAAAGCGGCGCTACATACGCATCAAGTACTGTTTTTTCACGAGCAAATGCTCAGCCCGGAAGCGCACATGGCGTTCGCCAGTCGTTTTGGCGAAATGGAAATCCATGAAGTGTTTACGCCGCTGGAGGACCATCCCGAGATATCAGTGCTGGTGCATGATCGAGATCATCCGCCGATCAGCGATTCCTGGCACTCCGACGTCACTTACAGAACGAAACCGTCAATGGCATCCGTGCTATATGCTCGTTCGATCCCTCCGAACGGCGGCGATACCTTGTGGCTTAGCGCCACGGCAGCGTATAAAAAACTGTCGGAACCGATGAAGCTCATGCTCGAAGGCTTAACCGCTGAACATGATTTTCTACAAGCCTATGGCAGCTACTTTCGTAAGCAATCTGACGGCGCCGAGCGGCTACGTCGTGCGCAAATAGAAACGCCACTCGTTGAGCATCCGCTGATCGTCGTCCATCCCGTGACCAGCGAGCGAGTGCTATATGTTAACCCGACCTTTACGAGCCGAATTGTTGAGTTATCACGTAAGGAATCAGATGCCATATTAAAACTGTTATTCGAGCATTTGTTGCAACCCGAATTTCAAGTTCGCCTCAAGTGGCAAGAGAACGATGTTGCGATATGGGATAACCGTGCGACGCAACATTATGCGACGGGCGATTATTATCCGCACTATCGACGCATGCATCGAGTGACCGTGGGTGGCGAGCGGCCCGTTGGCGTCAATGCGATGCAACATGCGCCGGCCGCGATCCGAGCGGTGACTTAGCATCAGCGCTGGCTGGCGAATTTTGCTAACAGCGCAGCCGGTCTAAATTAACTGTTAAGGACAGCGCACTTGCCCAAGGTTGTTCGATTCCATCGCGCGGGCGATGCCGACGTATTACAGATCGATGAAATACCCGTGCCTGAAGCTGCGGCTGGGGAAGTCGTTATTAACGTCGAGGCGTTCGGGCCCAATCGCGCGGAAATCATGTTCCGATCCGGCGAGTATCCACAATATGACTCCGAATTACCGTCGACGATTGGTTACGAAGCGGCAGGTACGGTCGCCTCGATCCTCAGCCGACAGCGTTTCCGGTCGGACTTGGGCTTGCGAAAGGATTGACTTTGCGCGGCTATTCCGTATTCGAGGTAGCGAACTATCCGGCAATTTTTCAACGCGCGAAGCAACATGCTTACGAGCGGCTCGAGGATCGATCGTATCAGCCTGTTATTGATCCCGTTTTTGCGTTTGAAGATGTAGCGGATGCCCATCGTCACATGGTCTCCAATGAGCAAATGGGCAAAATCGTCGCCGAATTTTAGTCCACAAAAAGGGCCCTGGACGGCCATCAAGCTCCTGAATTGGAATAGACTGACCGTTGCCAAAACCCGAATCGGGCATTAGCATGCCGTGCCCACTATCATCCTAGACTAGCTGCTAGTTACTCATTAGCAGCCTAATTCCCGGAGTAAATCGAACCATGAGATTCCGCCTCGCCAGCTGGGTGATGAATTATCGCCTTGGGGTAAGCATCGCTTTCCTCGTTATCACGTTAGCCGCCGCCTTCGGTTTTCCTAACGTCGAAATCCGCACGATATTCAACGATATGTTGCCCGTCGACGACCCGTTTGTGCAGACGTTTTTTGATCATCGTGGCTTCGGTAATCCGCTCACGATGTCGGTCATGGTAAAACGAAAAAATGGCAACATTTATAATCCGGAAACGCTGCGCAAGGTTCATCAACTAACTCGCGACATCGATCTCGCGCCGAGCGTCGATCACGACCAAGTGATTTCGATATCGACGGAAAAAGTTCGTTACGCCCGAGCAAATGCAACGGGTCTTGAAACACAACCATTGATGGACAATGAACCGCCATCGACACCGGAACAAATGCGGGAATTTTTGAGTCGCGTAGAGAAATCGACCAACGCGCAAGTCTTCTACATCTCGGCGGACGAAAGCGCCACATTAATCAACGCGGCTTTTCACGATACGGTAGATTACGGCGTCTCCTTTGCCTACGTACAAAACTTAGTTGAACAAGCGCGCGATGAGAATCACGATGTCTATCTCGCTGGCCAACCAGCGTTAACGGGGTGGGTGTATAAACTACAAAAGCAAACCTACAAGATATTCAGCGTCACCATCCTAGCGTTGATCATCGCGCTGATGTTTTACATGCGCAATATCGCGGGTGTTGTTACGCCAATAGTCTGCGCGCTCGTTGCTGGAATGTGGGGCTTTGGTTTCATCGGTTGGCTAGGGCGGCCGATCGAGCCGCTATTGATGATCGTGCCGTTGCTGCTGGTTGCTCGATCGTTTTCGCATTGTGTGCAATATACCGAACGCTACTACGAGATTTTGGTCCACATCAACGATCGTCGTAAAGCGGCAGAAATCACCATGGCCATCATGATGGCGCCTTCGGTTCTAGGTATTTTGACTGACGTATTCGGCATTATTTTCATCGCCGTGGCGCCGATCACGACGATGGTGAACCATGCGATTTTCTGCGGCTTTTGGGCACTCTGGATCATCCCGACCGGTGTATTTCTGTGTTCCATCGTGCTTTCGTATCTCCCTGTTCCGAAGAATATCGAATCCATCGTTGGTGGCGCCGAGAAAGAATCAGGTATTCATCTCGCGCAAGAGCGGCTACTCGAATGGATCGCGCGTATCGTTGTAGGAAAAAACGCGATAATTACTGCCGTTATCATCGGGGTTTTCGGTGCCGGCGCAATTTATCTGAATTCTCAAATTAAAATTGGCAATCCAGTTGAAGGCAGTAATCTGCTCTGGGACGATTCTGAATTCAATACTGCGGTACGTGCAATTAATGCTCACTTCCCCGGCATGAACACGCTTGAAATTATCTTGGAAGCGAAAAATCCGGATATCAGTAACCCGGTTGGCCGCAGCCCAGAGGTCGCGCGAGTCGCAACCAAGATACAGCGAATGATGGAATCTGATACGGCCATGATTCCACGCGCGACTTTGTCCTTTACTGATTACATGTCCGAGACGAATCGCCTGTTCTCAGGCGGTAATCCGAAGTGGCGCCCGCTAGATTTCACCGAAGAAGCCATTGACGCTGCGGGATTCGCTGCGTTATTCGGCAGCAGTCCGCTCAATTTTTCGCATGTCGTGGAATTCACACTCAACCATTCGACAGTGTCACTTTGGTACAAAGATAATAAGCAGGAAACAGTTGATGATGCACTTGCTAGCGCCGCGAGAGCAGTCGAAGCTGTCGGCATCGATCACGAGGAATTTACTGTGCGCTTAGGTACGGGAGTAATCGCGATTCAGCAAGCAATGAATAGTGTCGTCGAACGATATCACTGGTTCATTCTCGGCCTGCTGAATGGGGCCGTGATGCTGATTTCTGCCTACGCCTACCGGTCGTTCATGGCCGCGCTGATCTTGATGGTACCAGTGAACTTATCTAACTTTATGCTTGGCGCATCGATGCACGTGCTTGGCATCGGCATGGATATCAACGCGGTTATCGTCGCCGTTATGGGCGTCGGGATCGGCATCGATTACGGTATATATTTGTTATCCCGTATCTGTGAGGAATATAACTCCCAAGATCACGACCTTGAAAAGGCGATCCACGCAGCACTTACCACGACAGGTAAGGCGATCATGTTCACCGCGACGGTGATGCTGATGGGTATTTTGCCGTGGTATTTCTTATCCGATCTGAAATTCATGGCCGACATGGGCATTTTGTTAGTGGCTATTATGTTGATCAACATGATCTTGTCTTTGGTCGCTCTACCCGTCTTGGTCTGGTTTGTGAAACCGAAATTTTTGGCGCGCGAAGATCTTATGATCGGTGAGAGCGTCGATATGTCGAAACTCGTCGCAGAGAACGCCGCTTAACCGACTCGACAGGGGTAACGAACCGGTCCGTAGCCAGCAGAGGCTAGGGATCGGTTCGAAATTGAATTTCGCATTGACGGACTGAGATTCACTGATGCTTAAAGTGATCGGCGCCGGATTCGGACGTACTGGCACTTTGTCATTGAAAGGCGCTTTGGAAATGCTCGGTTTTGGACCGTGCTATCACATGCTGGAGGTTCTAAAGCGTCCACACCATGACCGACTGTGGCACGCCGCGGCGACCGGATCCAGTCCCGTCTGGGATACCTTATTCGACAGTTTTCAAGCAGCGATCGATTGGCCGGCCGTCCATTTTTGGCAAGCACTCAGCATTGCCTACCCAGATGCGAAAATTATTCTAACCGTGCGCGACGAACACGCTTGGTATGAGAGCATTCGTCAAACGATCTTCGCCGCGATCAATCATCCCGACGGCGAACATGGGATAGGTTACAGCAAACATCGCTTGATGACCCGTGAGCTAATTTTCAAACAAGTATTCGACGAACGCATCGACGATGAACAATACGTTTGTGCCGTTTACCGAGCACACAACAATAACGTCATTGAAACCGTCCCGACGGATCGATTACTGGTTTATCGTCCGGGCGAAGGTTGGGAGCGGCTCTGCGCGTTCTTAAACGTTGACGTCCCGGACACGCCTTATCCGCATGTTAATTCGAGTCGCGATTACCGCGCGAAATTCGTATCTCCTGATTAATGCGGCATCTCATTATTGTCGATGGGTCTTATCGGTGAGTCGCAAAACAGCCACATCTAGAAGCGCGTTTATGGGTACTCGATTTTCGCTTCACTTGCATCGACAATGGTAAAAACTTTGAGGAGAAGGGGATGCTCGCAGGAATTTCAAAGTTCACTACCCGAAGCCGGTCGCTGTTCCACTTAGCTATTTGCGCGAGCTTACTTTTTTTCGTTGCAATGAGTGAAGTTGCGGCCGATCCAGCGACCGGGCAACGCGGGCTACTCGACGTGGCTGGCACTAAATCGCCCTATCTCGTGCAGTTCCTGATCTCAGGCTCCGATTTTCTAAGCATTCACGGCCTCACTTTCGACGCGAAAGATAATCTGTACGTCGGTAGCGTGATGGGACAAGCGATATACCAGGTTGACGTCGACACGGCTGATGTTTCGGTTTTTGTGTCGCCGCCGCAGGGCATGGCGGACGACCTAGAATTCGGCCCGGACGGCACAGCCGTTTGGAGTTCGATTCTGACCGGGAAGGTGCACGCGCGTCGACCGGATGGGACCGTCTATAGGGTGGCGGACAATCTCCCTGGCGTGAACGCTGTGGCGTTCCATCCGGATGGCCGCTTGTTCGTCACGCAAATCTTATGGGGCGACGCGCTATGGGAATTGGACATAAACGGGATTAAACCGCCGCGCAAAGTTCGTGCGGACCTGGGTTATCTCAACGGCTTCGATTTCGACCACGATGGATTTTTATATGGACCCTTGAACTTGAAGGGCGAAGTCGTACGCATGGATGTCGATAGCGGCGAAATTAAAACGCTCGCGACGGGTTTCGCCTTACCCGTTGCCGTGAATTTGGATAGTAAAGATAACGTCTACGTTGCCGATGGCAAGTTAGGGCGCTTGGTAAAAATCGATAAAGACACGGGCGCGCAAACCTTGGTCGCGACGGTGGATTCGGGTATTGATAATCTCGCCATTAATTCTCGTGACGAAGTTTTCATTACGAACTTAGTTGATAACGCGATCCTCAAAATCAATACGCGAACCGGCGCTTCTCGGACGCTCCTGCGTAGCGAGCTTTCGGTTCCGGGCGGGATCGACGTGGTGAGCAACGGGTCTCATGACACGATTTACTTGGCCGATCTTTTTACCTACAGCTCGATCGATGGTGAGACCGGAGAAGTAAAAGAAATTAAGCGAGGCCTGGATGCGCATTTCGAATGGCCGATGGCCGTGGGTGTACAAGGAAACAAAGTCATCACCTCCAGTTGGTTCGCCGATGCGGTGGAAATATTCGATCGTAAGAGCGGCAAGTCACTCGCGGCATACCACAATTTGGTCGATCCCGTAGACGCCCTATTGTTAGCTGACGGCCGTATCCTGGTCGCCGAGCAAGGCACAGGTCGGTTACTTGCACTCAGTCCGAAAGACGACACCGAACGCCAAGTCATCGCGAGCGATTTACCTGGCATGGCCGCGCTACGCCCGTTTTCTAAAACAGAAATCTACCTAAGCGATATCGAACGTGGCGAGTTGCTACGCATAAACATCGATACGGGTGAGAAGACCGTTGTGGCAGGCGGACTCGATCAGCCCGAAGGATTTGATGTCGCGGCGGACGGCAGCATCGTACTGGCAGAAGTCGGCAAGCGGCGGATCGTTAGAATTAATCCAGTCGATGGTCAAGTCGCCGAGATCGCTGGAAATCTAGCCATTGGCTATCCGGCTGCTGAGGGCACGCCAGCTGTGTACATCACAACCGGTGTTGGCGTGTCGGCAAGTGGCGCGATCTATGTGACCTCCGACCTCAATACGGCGGTGTACAAAATCACAAAACAGTGATCTACGTGACCGACGACGAGTTAGGTTGGGCAGCGCGCGGACTAGCAGCATGGTCGGTAAAGCAAGACACTGAACAATGCTCGTGCCAGAATCAGCGCGTTACTCGGCGGGCATTGTGAATTCGTGCAATGCCACAATTTCAGCCTCTTGAGGGCAACTCTTATGACCAAGACCTACGATCTAAAAATCATCAACGCACGCATTGCGGATGGCTCGGGCGATCCGCTGTTCGACGGCGAAATCGGCATTCGCGATGGCTTGCTCACGGCCGTCGGTAACGCACCGGGTGAGGCGACTGAAACGATCGACGCGCGTGGCCACATCGTGGCGCCCGGCTTTGTCGATATTCATACGCACTACGATGCGCAGATAGTGTGGGATCGAATGTTATCTATCTCGCCATGGCACGGGGTCACAACCGTTGTGATGGGCAACTGCGGTTTTAGCGTAGCGCCGACCCGACCCGAGCATCGCGACATGATCATCCGTACCTTGGAGAACGTAGAAGGAATGACGGTTGCCGCTTTGCAAGAAGGACTTGGAACGCAATGGCCGTTTGAAACATTTCCTGAATATCTCGATGCGATCGAATCGCGCGGCATGGCGATAAACGTTGGTGCGATGATCGGCCACACGGCGTTGCGGACTTATGTGATGGGCGAGAACGCCACCGAACGTGAGGCCACTGGGGATGAGGTCCGCCGCATGCAGGAGCTGGTGGATGAAGCGATGGATGCGGGTGCGATCGGATTCGCAACGTCTAAGGCGATCACGCATGTGGGGTATCAGGGCAAACCTGTACCGAGTCGCGCGGCGTCTTTCGAAGAAATTAAAAGCATCGCTGCTGTGTTAAATCACGGTGACCGCGGCGGTGTAATTCAAGCGACTGTCGGCCCAACCCTGTCTTACGACGAATTTCGGCAGTTGAATGAAGTTTCTGGTTGCCCTGTTACCTGGACGGCGTTGTTGGCTGGCGCTGCGATCAACGAGGGCACGGCGAGCGATCAACTGCGCCATTCTGAAGCACTGGTAAGCGAAGGTTATAACGTCGTTCCGCAGGTCACGCCACGGCCACTCAATTTTGAATTTCAACTCGCCGCACCGTTTGTGCTCGAGCCGCTGCGGTTGTTCAAACCGGTGTCACAAGCCGATCACGAAGGCAAAAAACGCCTGTACGCGGATCCGGATTTCCGCGCAAAAGTTTGGGAAAAGTTGGACGGCCGGGTTCCCGAAACGTTTAAGAATGGCTTTCGAGCCACGGTAATATCCGAGATGCCGGGCCACCCAGATTTGAACGAACGAAAATTATTCGACGTCGCAAAAGAACGCGGACTGACGCCGGTTGAACTCATGTTCGATCTCGGTTTGGAATCCGATCTTAAAGCGCGCTTCCGCATGCCCGTGGCAAATCATGAAGAGGACGAAGTCGAGGAGTTGCTACTGAGTAAAGACACGGTGCTCGGCTTATCTGATGCTGGCGCGCATGCCAGCCAACTCTGTGACGCGGGGTTGACGACTTATTTATTCGGGCGCTGGGTGCGCGAAAAGAAAGTGCTGAAGATTGAAGAAGCCGTACGCATGGTCACGTCCCGGCCGGCTGAAGTGTTTGGGATCCACGATCGTGGACGACTGAAAGTTGGGCTTGCAGGCGACGTTGTTATCTTTGATCCCGATACGGTTGGCGGCATGCCCTTGCGGCGCGTGTGGGACTTTCCTGGCGGCGCGGATCGTTTAGTCTCCGATGCCGTCGGCATCGATATGGTAATCGTCAACGGTACAATTTTGCGCAAAGATAATGTCGATTGCGTGGCGGCGGATGGTCCCTTACCCGGGCGCTTGTTGCGCAACGGTCGGGCAACTGTCGCAACCACGGTTTAAGAAGAGGCGAATACCTATGATAAAACCAATCATTTCGGCCGATAGTCACGTTAGCGAACCACCAAATTGCTACGTCGATTTCATTGACAAGAAATTCAAAGATCGCGCACCGCGGTTACATCACGATGAAAAGCGCGGCGATGTATTTACTGTCGAAGGCAGCAAGCAACCGATACCCATGGCCTTGGTTTCAGCCGCTGGTAAATCCCCGGAAGAATTGTCACCCAAAGGCGCGCGGTTTGAAAACTTGCATCGTGGCGGTTGGGAGCCGCACGCGCGGATCAAAGATCAAGAAACCGACGGGATTGCGGCAGAGGTGATCTACCCGTCTGTTGGTATGGAAATTTGTAATATTCCAGACATAGATCTCAAGCAAGCGTGTATGGAAGCGTACAACTTGTGGCTAGCTGAATTCTGCGCGCCGTATCCGCATCGTTTGATTGGACTAGGGCAGTGTGCGATCCGCACGCCTGCTGAAGGCATCAAGGAACTCGAAGTAATAAAACGCATGGGTTTTAAAGGAGTTATGTTGCCTGGCTTACCGGCGCAAGAAGACTACCCTCACGAAATGTACACAGAGTTTTTCGACGCGGTTGTCGAACTCGATCTCGTGCCTAGCTTCCACATTCTCACCTCTGGTGAAGGCTTGCGACAAGCTCATCGTGGTTCCAAAATCAATTCGTTCATGTCCGTCGTGCGTGGCAATCAAGAGATCATGAGTATGTTCGTTTTCGACGGCATATTTATGCGTCACCCGAAATTAAAAATCGTCTCTGTTGAAGCCGACGGCGGCTGGATCCCGCACTATATGTATCGTATGGATCACGCGTATCAGCGGCACCGTCATTGGATGCGTGGCCAAGAACTCGAAATGACTCCAAGCGAGTATTTTCGCGAGCACATTTATTTTACCTTCCAAGACGATTACACCGCGTTTCAATTCAAAGACTACTTGAATATCGAACGGATGATGTGGGCGAACGACTTCCCGCATTCGGATTCAACCTGGCCGTGGTCACAATCGATCCTGGATAAGCACTTAGTGTCGATGACGGAAGCGGAAAAAAACCTCATTTTGCATGAGAATGTGGCGAATCTTTATAAGCTCGACACGGCTGCCTTGGAAGTCGCGGCATAAGCTGACCGATTGCCTGTCGCAAGCTGTCGATCGAAAAGTTTTGATTTGATTAAGGAGCTCGGAAATGGCCGATGCAACACTATACGAGCGACTCGGTGGCGAGGGAAAAATTCGCGCCTTGGCGACATCCATTTTCGACAATCATGCGAAAAACGAAACCATCAATGCCCGCTACGGGGCGAGCGATCGCGACGATGTTATTCGGCTAGTGACGGAGTTTATTTGTGCTGGCACTGGCGGGCCACAGAGCTACTCAGGCAAGGACATGCTCGCGGCGCACAAGGGCATGAACATTAGCGAGCAAGAGTATGTCGCGGTGCTTGACGATATCCTGGATGCGATGAACGTGAATAGCATCGGCAAGCGCGAGCAAGAAGAATTTTTAATGATCGCCTACTCGCTCAGAGGCGAAATCTTGCATGTGTGATTGCTGGACTCCCAACAACACGATGAGCTGGAAAGCTACGATAGTGGCAGTCCATTTTTGCCCGACGTCCGCTAATTGATCCGTTGTAGGTGCCTTACAAAAACGCCGTCGGATGATCGTGTCCCGTGACTAGCGATCCATATAAAGATAGGTTCGCTTCGTGCCCAAGAAAGCCATGGCAATTAACCGCGGTTACGTCTTGATAGGCTTCTTGCAAGGGATGCCCGGGTTGTAAGACGGCCCCACCGGCTTGCAGGAACAATAGCTGGGTGGCTTTCAGACATTCTCTCGCCGCATAGCTCGTCTCTAAATTCACTTTGGCCGACTCTTCAGGACGCATTGCTTGTCCGCGTTCGGCGAAGCGTCGGATCGTTGCGGCCGATTGTTGGAGTAGCAGGCGCGCGCAATCGATCTGCATGCGCGCCGTGGCGATCGCCTCATGCGCGGCCGGGGCATCCACTCTAGCGATCCCTGCGAGCGGATAGGCACCCGCTTTGGCGCCTTTTTCATTGAGATTCGCAACGAATGCTTGCAACGCAGTTTCGGCCGCGCCGAGTGCGGGGCCGGCCAAATTCAACACCAGCATCGGTACGAACGCGGCCATGTACAAACTTTCAGAATTTGTGGTCCGACCTGGGGATTGGTACGCGGTGGCGGTGCCGTATGATAAAAACCGATGTTCGGGAACGAAGAGTTCTTTTGCTAATAGACTAATACTTCCGGTTGCCTGCAAACCGGATACATACCAGTCGTCCAATTCTTCGAGATCGTCGCCTGGCACCAGCATGCAGCCGACATCGCTCACCGCGTCGGCATCATCGACTATCAAAGAGCCTAACAATGCCCAATCGCGATGGTGCGCGCCCGAACAAAATGTGAAGCGCCCATCTTCGATTAAATAACCGCCAGCAACTTTGCGGGTCATATTCTTGCTGGGATTAAGCGATGCGCAGGCCACTACATCCGGGTTTGCGCTGAACACTTCTTGTTGCGCTTGTTCTGGGAATAGCGACAACACCCAATTGTGTATTTGGAAGACCGCGAGCACCCAGGCACTGGCCGGGCAGGCTTCGGCGATCCGGGCAACGATTGGGAGTACCTCATCCATGTGTAACTCGCTACCACCGAAGCGCTTTGGGTTGTAGACACGGTAAAGGCCGGCGGCGCGCATCGCATCGATGTTCGCTTTTGGGATGCGGCGCTCCTTGATGCTCGCGCTTTTGCGGGTACCGAAATCTTGGACAAGTTGATTGATAATACCTTCGTCAAAGGCTGCGATATCGTTGCCAGCTGAAGTCGCAGTAGTCGCGTTCATGAGCTCACCAATGTTCTAAATAACCTGGGCTAGAATGTATCACATCCGAAAATTTGCTTTGACCCGCATCGACAATGACGTGTCCGAGCGATAGCGCCGAGGAGTTTGGTTTTGAAATTCGGTATCACCGTTAGTCAAATTAAGGAAGTCGATCTCGACGTTCGTGCTGATCAACTAGGCTACGATTTCTGTTGGGTGTGGGACAGCCCAATGATTCGATCAAACCTGTGGGCACTGCTTGCGCTGGTCGCTGATCGGACAAATCGAATTGCAGTTGGATCAGGTGTTGCGATTCCAGCGCTCTCATTGGCACCGGTAATCGCGAACGCGATTGCGACGATAAATGCGATTGCACCTGGGCGGACTTTTCTCGGTCTCGGAACAGGTAACACGGGTTTGCGCGCGATGGGGCAAACGCCAATGACGATTGCCGCATTCGAGCAGCATGTAAGAGTCATACGAGGACTCCTCTGTGGACAAACGGTCAGCTTCGAAGCGAACGGAATTTGTGAAGACATTGTGTTTCAAAGTCTCGCGCTCGAGCACATTAACCTTGACGATCCGATACCGATTCACATTGGCGGATTTGGTCCGCGCGCTCAAGCACTCGCAGGAGAATACGGCGAGGGTCCCATCACTGGCATTCCCCGCGGCGGCAGCATTCCAGACGCACTCGCGAATGTGAAAATTGGTGCGGACCGAGCCGGGCGCCGATTAGAAAAATTTGAGACATACGCCTTGGTTAATTTGTTGCTATTGCGTCCTGGCGAGACATTAACCTCCGCGAGGGTGCTTAACGAAGTGGGATCGTCAATCATGGTCAACATCCACTTTATGTACGATCGCTATCGTAAACTCGGTACGCCACCGCCGGATTACGCGCAACCCATTTGGGAACAGTACGTTGCGTTTCGCAAAGCGCGTGATGCCGAGCGCTCGTTCACGCAAGCGCACGAGAGCCATTACGGTCATCTCGATCCGGCCGAGGCGCGCTTCATCACCCCCGAGATTATTCGAGCTTTTTGTATTGCTGGGCAGCCCGACGAGATTGTCGATCAGCTTAGAGTTCTAGAGGCGCAGGGTTTGACCGGCATCAACTTTATTGCGCCAGCTGAACGGCAATATACGATGTGCGATGAGTTCGCCGATACTGTGCTTGCAATGATGCGGTGATATTTAGCAACGTGCGGCCTGTGCGCGTTTCCGATGCGTGTTTGACCGCACTCACAACCCCGCTTTTACACCGGACGGTAGAACTTCTAAACTGTAGGCAACGTATCGCGCTAACGCGCCTTGGAGAATAATCATGTGGAAATACCTGCGGTTCGCTTATATCCACTGGACATGGATCCCGCTCACCATTGTTGGCTTCTTACTTGGCGGCTGGTGGGTTTGGACGGGATTTGCTTATTTGTTTGTCATCGGAGTCGGTGGTGAAATTCTCACTCACCAATCGAGGGACGAGACAACGCCGCATTACAGCTATCCGATTATTCACGACCTGATCCTATATTCCGTCGTCATCAGTCACGCAGTGGCGTTGTTCGTCGCCGCGTGGGCATGCAGCAGCAGCGATGTACTTGGTTTTGGCAGTCTCGCCAATTTCTTATTTTCTGCACTCGGGTCCACCGTTGACGTTTTTGCCGCGCGCGAAGCAAATGTTTGGTATGACTATGTGGGGATCGGCATGTCCTTAGGTGGGGTGCTTGGGGTTAGCGGAATCAGCGCTGCGCATGAGCTGACGCATCGCATAGCGCGTCCGCTCGACATGTGGTTCGGACGGTGGGACTTTGCTTTGATGTTCGGGACAAACTTTGCGACCGAGCATGTTTTCGGGCACCACATGAATCTGGGTTATGCCGGTGTCGATACTGTTTCGCCGAAACGTGGCGTTGGCTTTTACGAATTCCTCACCGCTGGCGGCTGGGCTCAATGGAAAGGAGGCTACGATATCGAGCGCGCGCGTCTCGAGAAACTCGGGAAACACTGGTTTTCGCCAGCTAATCGGGTCGTCTGCGCTTGGTTGCGGGGCGCGTTAGTCGTCTTCGCCGTTGGTTTAATCGGTGGCTGGCTAGCATTTTTCGTTTGGCTAATTGCAGCGGCATTCGCGAAGTACATATTGGAAGGCCTTAATTTCTTTTCCCACTATGGACTGATCCGCTTGCGAGGCGAGAAAGTGACCACCCGCAATACGTTTTCAAGCTTCAATCCACTCAGCAATCATTTCACGTTTAATCTCGGTCGACACGGCTCGCACCATGAATTCGCTAGACCCTATTACTTTCACGAATACAAACCGATGCCTGAGTCGCCGTTTGGTTATCTAACGATGACCTTGGTGTCGTGGTTTCCGCCGGTATTTTGGAAACTGATGGTCCCGATGCTGAAGGACTGGGACGAAAAATGGGCGAGCCCTGCGGAGCTCGCGGTCCTCGCGCAGCACAACCGTGAATCAGGCCTCAAGGAATTGGCAAAAAATTTGCACTGTGGCGGCGCACGGTAGACAATCGTGTGCCAAATTCGTGTGATCTCTTGAAGGAAAATTCGATGAAAATTGCAACAGCCCCTGAGAATTTTGTCACTGGTTATAAGCCTGATGCTATCGAATGGCAGCATATTGTTGGTTCGCCACGCTTCGATTACCCCATTGACTACTGGGTTGCGGTACTCGGCGTGCAGCCAGAGATCGGGCAGATCGACTTTCTAAGCCGCTGGGAACCGAATGCATATTGTCATTACCATCGCCATCTCGGCGACGTATCCCTGCTTGTATTAGAAGGCGAACATCACGTTGTTGAAACGACGGAAACCGAAACCATCCACAAAATTCGTAAACCCGGTCATTTCGTACGCAACGCGGGCGGTGATCTTCACATGGAATACGGCGGTCCAGAAGGTGCCGTTGTATTCTTTAGTTGTCGGGCCGTGGAAGACGGCAAATTGTTTGACGTATTGACGAACGATGGCAAAGTGCTTGTCTCAGCGACAATCAATGATTTCCTAGACGGTAAATTGAACGGCTAACGGGTTGTCGACAAGATTCCCGCGACGGTCCGGTCGCGGGAGAACTTAAGCAGAATGTTCAAAACGAGTCGGCGCACGTCGAAGGTGGCGCCGGAGAATATCTAGCTCCTCCTTGCGACTGTAAGGTCTAAATTCTTGCGCCGTCGAGCTCGCCAGCGCGATGCTGCTCAACTAATTTGAATTTCTGAAGTTTCCCAGACGCCGTCGTTGGGATCTCGGATAACGCGAACCAGTGCTTCGGGACCTTGTGGCGGGCGAGTTGCGTGCCAACAAAACGCTGCAATTGCTCCCCCGCGACGCTGCGATTGAGCTCGAAGCGAACAACGGCTGCGACTTCTTCGCCCCAGTAGTCGTCGGCAATACCAATGACGGCGACATCGGCAACGTCGGGATGCGTATAGATGATTTCTTCTATCTCGCGAGGATAGATGTTTTCCCCGCCGCGAATAATCATGTCTTTCAGCCGACCCGTAATTCTGCAGTATCCCCGCGAGTCCATCGTGCACAGATCGCCAGTATGCAGCCAGCCGTCGCGATCAATGGTAGCGGCGGTTGCATCTGGCATTTCGAAATAGCCCATCATCACCAGAAAGCCGCGCGTGCATAATTCCCCGGATGTATCGACCGGTTGGGTCACACCGGTTTCGGGGTCGACGATTTTTATTTCTACTTGCGGTATTGCGTAACCAATCGGTTCGCTTTTATCGGCTGCACTATCTGTGAGTCGCGTATGCGTGATCGCGGGAGACGTTTCAGTTTGGCCATAGCTAATGATCAATCGAGCACTGAATTCTGTTTCTACTCTTTTGACAATCTCCATTGGCACGATAGCGCCGCCGGAGAACACGGTTCCAAGACTCGAAAGATCCCGCGGCCGATGGGCCTGCGCAGCAAGCAGCGCGATCAGCATCGTCGGCACGGCGAAGGTATAGGTCACTTGCTCTTGCTCGATTAAATCGAGCATCGATTCGGCGTCGAACGCTGACGGCAATAGTAAAGTGCCGCCAGTTTGTACGGACCCCAGCACGCCGCCAACACAGCCGGCGGTATGGAACAATGGCGCGACTGCGAGGTTAATGGTCGCGGCATCCTGCGCCTTAATTTCCGCCATGAAGCGCGCATTATTCGTCACGCTGTAATGGTTTAAGAGCGCGCCTTTCGGCAGGCCAGTGGTCCCAGAGGTGTATTGAATCATCGCTGGGAGACTCGGCTGAACGGCTGGTAATTCTTGGGTCTCGGGACCCGAGTTGACGAAATGGTTAAAATCGTCGAAGCAAATCTTTAGGTCGAGCTTGATTGATTCGATCGCGCACGCCTGATCGATCACGGACGCCATAGTCTGACCGCGATATTCGCGTTGATAGAAAATCGCCCGCGCGCGCGATTGACGGAGAACGTAAGCGAGTTCTCCGACCAAATAGGCCGGATTAACCGTCACTATGACAAGTCCAGATAGTGCGATCCCGAACAGCAGAATCACCCATTCGGGACAATTCGCCGACCACACCGCGATGTGTGTCCCGATCGGAAATTTTGCGCTGAGTGCCCGTGCGCAACG
Source organism: Pseudomonadota bacterium (assembly GCA_027618655.1). GTDB lineage: Bacteria > Pseudomonadota > Gammaproteobacteria > UBA11873. The sequence goes on from JAQCEL010000004.1 coordinate 41,410, forward strand.
CTCGGAATCCGCGAGCAGTTCGGCATAAGTCCACTGACGCCGCTGACCCAATGGACGGTCAGCATCGATGAGCGCAATGCGATCCGGATCTCGCGCGGCCGCGTCGCGCAACACGCTCCCGCAAGTTGATTCCGCGAGCAGGAGTTCAGAAGTCGCGGGCCAGTATGATTCGTGCAATTGCTTCATGCGCCAAGTCCAATTTTTCTAGAAGGGAATTTAATTGTGTGAAGTACGGATGCGTGTATGTCCATAGTCCGACAATTTTAGTGTCGATGACGAAGCCTAAAGTGGAATTTGGGATCGGCATTACGTTTCACGTCATTAATGTTCGTAATGCCACTTTTATACGCGAAATCGACGAGAGAACTCTATCAGGTGTGCGAAATATTTCGTGATTGTCCGAGCTGCTGGGCTGCGTAGTAGACATCCGGGTTAAGATCGGTGGACGACGAGTCTGTCAGCCAGTCACCACTAATTTCAGGAGTTTACGAGCATGGATAATCCGATGAGTCTCGAAGGTCGGGTCATTATTATCACCGGCGCGGCGCAAGGTATCGGCCGCGGCGTCGCGACGAAAGCCGCCTCTCTAGGTGCCAAATTGGCTTTGATCGACATCAATGGCGACGGTGCGCAGGAAACCGCCAAGCGCCTTGGCGATGACATCGATGTGTATGCGGGCAGTGTCGCCGACGCAGGGTTCATTCAAGACACTGTAGAAAGCGTTGTCGCCAAGCACGGTATTATTCATGGCTTGTTTAATAATGCGGGCATCATTCGCACCGCCATGATTCATAAAATGTCACTGGCGGATTGGCAGGCTGTAATTGATGTCAATTTGACCGGCGTATTTCATTGCCTGCAAGCCGTTGGTCGCCACATGATCGAGCGCGCTAATGATGATAATAACGAACCGTCGCGCATCGTCAACGTTTCTTCGATCGCGGGACGGCGCGGCACGATCGGTCAAATAAATTACGGCGCGGCGAAGTCCGGGGTGTTAGGTATTACGATGAGCGCAGCGCGTGAATGGGCGCGCTACGGGATCTGCGTCAACAGTGTTTGTTTTGGCGCGGTAGAAACACCCATGACGGAAGTGATCCGTGGTCCTAAGTTTATTGATCGGACCTTAGCGTCAATCCCGATGGGACGCATCGCGGAACCTGATGAAGTTGCCGGTCCTTGTTGTTTTTTGCTGTCAGATATCGCGAGCTATATCACCGGCCAGCATCTCAACATTGACGGCGGCTCGCAAATCGGTTTTTAGTCCGCAACGCCAGCCTCGCGACGGTGCTAGGCTGGCGAGCGTCGCAAGTGCCTCTAAGCGGAAAATGCTCGAATAGGGCAGTTGCGACGTCTATTTTTTCGGCTAGCTGAGACGGAAGCCTTCGTAGCCTTTTGCGGCAACGTCAGCGAAGATCTCTCGATACGCCGGCACGCCCCCCGCAAACAATAAGAATCGGCCGCGAACGTTTTCTGGATTCGTGCTACCAAAGAACCAGGAGTCCTGCATGTCGTTAATCAACAGACCTTCGGCCGATTTGTAACAGCGCTCGGTCCAGGCTTCTTCTGCTTCTACAGTCGCTTCAATGGTTTCGAATCCATTGTCGCGTAAATAACGCATGCAGCCGACGATCCATTCGACGTTGCTTTCAACGCAGCGCGTGATATTGCAGAACAACGCTGGATTATGCGGACCCATGATGGCGAACAAGTTTGGAAAGCCAGAGAACTGCACACCGAGGTTCGTCTTCGGCCCATCCGACCAATGTTCTTTTAAGGACTTGCCGTTCTCGCCACGAATATCCATGCGCAACAGCTCACCCGTAATACTGTGAAAACCCGTCGCGTAAATAATGATGTCGAAGTCGTGCAAGTCAGCGCCCGTTTCGATGCCGGTGGGGGTGATTTTCGTGATGGGCGTTTCGCGCAGATCGACGAGATCCACCGTGTCCAGATTGAAAATCTCGTAATAGTTTTTTTCACCAGGGCAACGCTTTGTACCAAACGTGTGTTTCGGGATCAGTTTCTCGGCCATCACTGGATCTTTTACGCGTTCACGGATTTTCCCAGCGAGAAATTCGGCGACTTCGTCCGCTGCTTCACGCGACGTAAACGAATCACTAAAATTGCCGAGCCACAGTGAGAATCCGCCGCGATCGTACAACTCCTGATAGCGCGCCAAACGCTCCGCTTTCGGCACGGTCATCGCGGCTCTTGCGTCGGGTTCGTGAATAAATCCTGCCCAGGTACGTTTGCAGAGATCGAAAATGTCTTGTGCTTTGCGATCGAATTCGAGTTGCTCTTGCGGCGTGATCGACGCGTTACGCAGCGGTGTACACCAATTGGCAGTGCGTTGGAAAACCGTTAATTGCGCGCAATCTGGTGCGATCGATTGGATGATCTGAACGGCAGTTGGCCCGCTGCCAATGATACCAACTTTCTTGCCCTTGAAATCGACGGGTTCTTTCGGCCAACGCGCGCTATGCAGCGACAGTCCTTTAAAACTTTCGACACCTTCATAGTCAGGAAATTGGTGAGCAGACAGTAGTCCGGTCGCGCACATGACAAAGCGTGCGTTTGCGCGTAGACCGTTTTGGGTTTCGATTTCCCACAACTTGTCAGTCTCGTTGTAAACAACCGTCGCGACTCTCGCGTTCAATTCGATGTCGCGTTTTAAATCGAATTTGTCGGCGACGTGGTGCAAGTAGCGTTCGATTTCTGGCTGAGCAGAAAAATGCTCGCTCCATTTCCATTCATCGATCAATTCCTTGGAGAATGAGTATTGGTAGGAGTAACTTTCCGAATCGAATCGGGCGCCCGGATATCGATTCCAATACCACGTACCGCCAATTCCCGTGCCGGCCTCAAAAACTTTCGCCGAAAATCCGAGTTCGCGAAGTTTATATAGGGAATAAAGGCCGGATACACCGGCACCGATGACAATCACATCGTATTGTTGGGTCATGCTGAAAATCCTCGCGATCTGTAGCTTGTGCAAGCTTATGCGCGGACTTTAGCACGAAGGAGGGTGTCAGCGCTTGTCCTAGGGGCGTGCTTAACAAGGTAGGAGAACGTGACAAACGGTTTCATCTAACCTGAAACTAAGGGCGATTCGAGTCCTTCGGCGTTTTCTTAAAATTGCCATCTCAACGCGCTAAACGCGTTATTGTTACTCGCTCAGGAGCGACTTCCTGAGTTAGCCGTCAATCTTTGTTTGTCTCTGGAGACTAGGTTTTCTCGGTTCCTAAGTTTCAAGGTCAGTAAAAATCCTCGCGCATACGTCACCGTGTCGGAGTCGGATAATCGTCAACTTGATCTATCGCGCGAGGCGTTTTGCGGCTTCCCGCAATCGGATCTGGGCGTCTTCGCTATTCCAGATTTCGACTTGACGAGCAACTCGGGCAGACATTTGTTGTCTCACGTCGGCGCAAAATCCGCCACTACGCATATTCTTTGTTTCGGCAAATGCTTCTGGGGCGAGCTCACACAGAAATTTGAGTTGTTCCCATGCGGTCGCTTCAATATTTGTTCTCTCCGCGACCCCATGAATCAACTTTTGGGCGAACGCTTCCTCACCAGAGATCAGTTTCCCGGTATAAATTAAATCCGAGGCAATAAAATCGCCGGCGATGAAACGTACTAACTGATCCGCAAAGTAGGGATTTGGTACGCCAAGTAGAATTTCCGGTTTGCCGATTAACACGCGGCCTTTGCTTGCATATCGATAATCGCACGCGAGTAGTAGCGCCATCGCCGCGCCTATCGCATGCCCTTTAATTACACCAACGATTGGTAACGGCGATTCCATTATTTGCAGGATGCAATAGCCGAGCTCTAGGAACATCGCGCGCATCCCGGCGCTCGGTTGCGCGAGTGCCCACTCGAGATCGACGCCGTTCGAGAAAAACTTATCTCCGCCGCACAGTAATATTCCCCGTGCATCGCGCTCTGCGTCTGTTAGCGCGCTCGATAGTGCTTGCACGACATCCGTGGTGAGCATATTCGTAGGCCCCGAGGCCAAACGAATCTGAACACAATCTCCGATCCGTTCGCTAACGACGGGATTCATTGGGCGCTTGGGGTGGTTAGCAGATGAAGACCGGAAATAGTAACGTCCTCAATTTACGCAGCGTACTCGCTAATGATCTGCTTACCGAGCGCCATCATGTGCACTTGGCAAGGACCGTCGGCTTGTCGGCACCAGCGTGCGTAATTGAACGCCTCAGCCATAAAGTAATCGCCGGTCAAGCCACCCGCGCCGTGAATTTGCATGCAGCGATCGATCACGGTTTGCGCCATATTGGGTACCGCGATCTTCGAGGCGGCGATTAGATCGCGTGCTTCGCGCGCGCCCACCGCGTCCATTTTCTCTGCCGTTTTCATGGTTAACAATCGAGCTTGCTCTATTTCGCAAAACGATTTTGCGATGTCCTCGCGAATCGATTGATGTTCGGATAATTTCTTACCAAAAGTACTGCGCGATACCGCCCGACGGCAGGCAAACTCTAGCGAGCGCTGTGCGCAACCAATGAGCCGCATACAATGATGAATACGGCCAGGCCCGAGGCGACCTTGGGCGATTTCGAATCCGCGACCTTCACCGAGCAATATGTTTTCCGCAGGTACGCGGACATTGTCAAAATGAATTTCGGCATGGCCTTGCGGTGCGTCATCGTAACCCAAGGTCGTTAGTGGGCGGATGAAGGTGAGGCCGGGCGTGCCGCGTGGGACCAGTATCTGGCTTTGTTGTAAGTGTCGATTCGGGTTGTTGGGATCGGATTTTCCCATCACGATAAAGATCTGTGTACGCTCATACAGGGCATTCGTGATAAACCATTTGCGACCGTTGATGACGTATTCGTCCCCCTCGCGCATGATGGACAATTGCACGTTCGTAGCGTCACTTGAGGCGACGTCAGGCTCAGTCATGGCGAACGCGGATCGAATGTCTCCGGCGAGTAGCGGTTTTAGCCACTGCTCTTTTTGATCATCAGTCCCGTATTTCATGAAGACTTCCATATTGCCTGTATCCGGCGCATTGCAATTGAAGACTTCTGGACTCCACAAAACCCGACCCATGATTTCAGCGAGCGGCGCGTAATCGGCGTTGCTCAAACCGCCGTGACTCTTCGGTACGAATAGATTCCATAAACCTACCTCGCGCGCCTTGGCCTTCAACTCTTCCATCAAAGGTACGGTTTGAAAACGATTTTCCATGGCGTTCAATTGCGCGTGGTAATTCGTTTCGTTCGGATAAATATGCGCATCCATAAACGCGAGTAAGTGGTCTTTTAGTTCTTGTGGGCTAGCTTCGATATTCGCGTACATTTGTGCAGTTTCCTTAATAGTGAGTTTCAATTTGTTACGATAATTTTAACGCGTTGCCTAAGCGCGCATGTGGACGATCGCGGACCGGTAGCGAGCGGCCGTGTTCGCGACTTATCGACGAACATTAGGAAGTTGTAGGTGCCGGCTAGCTAAAATAACCCTTAGTGCAATCCCAGCAATTGCATTCGAGCGCCTTCTGGAACGTGTCCCATGAGCACCTTGCCGCAATCTTGCATGATCTGATCGGAAAGCAAAATATGTTGTAAGCCAGCGTGCATGTCGCGATAACAGCGTTGCAAGGGGCTCGCGCGTAATGCGATCCCGCCGCCAAAATTGAAGGCAAACGTGCACACATCCGACATTACCTCGTGAGAGTAACGGAACGCGAGTTTGATCAAGGCGAGTTGTTCGTTCGTTGGCGGTTCTTCGTTTAGCAAGCTTTCATCTAGATCGTTCCATGCCGAATAAACGAACGCTCGGGCCGCTCGGTATTGGGCTTCTGCACGGGCGTATTTTTCCTGAAAACTCGCTGAGTCCGCTAGGACACCGAACGGTCCAGCCTTACCCTTAGCGATCGCTCGGAGTTCGTTCAATGCGTGTCGCCCAACACCTAGCGCAAATGAAGTATGACCCCATGCTGTAAACCCGACGATGCCGAGCGAGTAATGATTGCCGCCTCGCTCGACAGTGCTTTTACTGTAGACGTAGGTGAAATCGTCCGGCACGAAGCGTTCTTCGGCGATACTGTAATCGAAGCTGCCAGTCCCGCGCAGACCAATAACGTCCCAGTTGTCTTTCAGATCAATCGCACTGCGCGGGACATAGGTGATGATGACGATCAGCCCGCCATGGTCATCCATCAGGGGTTTTCCATCCTCCATCAGAACACAACCGCTGTGGATCCAATTGGAGTGGTAAATGCCGCTACCATAGCTCCAATCGCCTTTAATCATGTAGCCGCCATCGACTTTTCGAGCGAGGCCGCGTGGGATCCCTTGGCCGGCGATGTTCGTGTCAGTTCCGGCTGCGAATACGTCGCGACATCCCGCCTCGGTTATCAACGAACCACAGCTGCCATGTTGCACCCCCGCGACCATCAGCAACCATCCGGTTGCGCCGTCTATTTGCGAAATGCTTTCTGCGACGTGTAATCCGTCCGACCAACTGAGTTCCGAACCGCCCAGCACACGCGGGGTCATCATGTGGAAAAAGCCTTGTGCTTGGAGTCCGGCATAACAAGGGTCGGTCATGTGCCGAATTTTGTCTGACTCGTCAGCTTGTCCTTCGATTAATCCGGTGAGCGGTTCGAGTCGCTGCAATAATTCGTAATAACCGGGCGCTGCTGGGCTGGCGAGGGCTTCACTCATGGGTCACTACTCCGACTAATTTCCGTATTGACACGCGGCCGCGGACCGAGAACGTCGCGACTATCGATTCTAATCCAAAATGTAGATTGTGATTGCTGCGCCGCATGATTATTTCGTCAAGGCCATGTAGCAATTTCTGACTCCGATCATTGATCTGTCGGGCGAAGCTGAATATATCGATTTTCGGCCGCGATATCGATCTATACTCGTGACTTAGTTCGGCCACAGCAACTGAACAGGAAATCTTCTACAAGCGGATCCGATAGGGGGCCTATGTCACAAGACGTCGGTCGACGTCGCGACGATATCCTGGACGGTTTATTTTGGCAGCATCGAAACAACACACGTACAAATGGCAGGTGAGGTAGAGGGCAATGGCGAAACTCGGCAGAAACGCGTGGTACGACCTAACTCGAGCAACTAATTGGACGCCGAAGTACGTTTCAGAAGACGAGCTGTTTCCGGAAGAGATGAGCGGGGCACGAGGTATCCCGGCTGCCACTTGGGAAACTTACGATGAACCGTATAAAACCTCCTACCCTGAGTACGTCGAAATACAACGTGAAAAGGATGCTGGGACATATTCAATTAAGGCGGCGCTTGAGCGCAGCGCGTTTGTAGACAAGGCGGACCCTGGTTGGGTCTCGACGATGCAGGCGCACTACGGCGCAATTCCGCTGGGCGAGTACCTCGCTTCGATCGGCGAAGCGCGGATGGCGCGATTTTCGAAAGCGCCCGGTAACCGCAATATGGCGACGTTTGGCATGATGGACGAGAACCGTCATGCGCAGCTGCAACTGTTTTTCCCTCACGCAAACATTCAGCGATCGGTCAAATGGGACTGGGCACACAAAGGCTTACGCACCAATGAGTGGGCGGCGGTCGCAGCGCGATCCTTGTTCGACGATATTGTGACTTCCCGAGATGCGATTTCGACCGCGATCATGTTGACGTTCGCATTCGAGACGGGATTTACAAATATGCAGTTTCTCGGTCTCGCGGCGGACGCCGCGGAAACCGGTGATCACACGTTTGCGAGTTTGATCTCCAGCATCCAAACGGACGAGTCGCGACACTCGCAGCAAGGTGGCCCGGCGTTAGAGATCCTGATTGCGAACGGCAAAAAAGCTGAAGCCCAACAATTGATTGACGTTGCGATTTGGCGATCGTGGAAATTGTTCGCCGTGCTCACCGGTCCGTTAATGGATTACTACACGCCCGTTGAGGCGCGCAAGCTCTCATTCAAAGAGTTTATGCAAGAATGGATCGTGGCCCAATTCGAACGGCAGTTGTTAGACATGGGCCTCGCTAAGCCGTGGTACTGGGATATTTTGATGCGCGATCTCGAAATTACGCATCACGGGATGCAAATGGGTATTTGGTATTGGCGCCCGACCGTCTGGTGGAATCCCGCCGCGGGTGTCACGCCAGACGAAAGGGATTGGTTGGAAGAGAAATACCCTGGTTGGAATAAGCGTTGGGGGCGCGTGTGGGACGTGATCACGGATAATTTATTAAACGACCGCGAAGCACTGACACTACCGGAAACGCTGCCAACGATTTGCAACATGTGTAACTTACCGATCACTCACATACCCGGTGATGATTGGGATATCAAAGATTGGCAATATGAATACGAAGGACGGCTGTATCACTTTGGGTCGGAACCGGATCTCTGGTGCTTTAAGATCGATCCCGAGCGCTACAAAGGACACTTGTCCATCGTCGACCGCTTCATCGGCGGACTTATTCAGCCCGCCACTTTGGAAGGCGCGTTGCAATACATGGGACTGGGTCCGGAAGAAATGGGTAGGGACGCGCACCTCTACGCTTGGGTCGAAAAATTTCGCCGAGCGAAAGCGGCAGCCGCATAACGCCAACTAAATTATCGGTGCCGGCTCGTCCGGCAGAGTACACCATGGCAGCATTTCCAATACATTCAAACTTTCAAGGCGACTTCGTACCGCAATTAGTCGAAGTCGATACCGAAGATTCGATGGACGCAGTGGCCGAGAAGTGCGCCTATCATTCCGTTGGACGCCGGGTCGCACCGCAACCGGATAAAGTGATGCGCGTGCGCAATCATGAATCGAAGGAAGTGTACCCACGCGAGATGAAAGTTTGCGATGCGAATTGGCGACTTACGGAAACGATAGACGTGATTTTTGCAGACGAATAATTCGACTCAGACCTTGTTCGATGGCATTCGAGAAAATTTGTACCCTGGATGATATCTGGGAAGGCGACATGGCGAGCTTCGAGACCCGCGACGGAACCGAGATTTTACTTGTTTATCCAGATGGTGGGTCCTTGAAGGCTTTTCAAAATATTTGTCCCCACCAACATTTTGAGCTGATTGAAGGGACCTTAGACGACAACGTCTTAACGTGCCGCGCGCATCTCTGGCAGTTTGATGCAAATACCGGCAAAGGGGTCAATCCAGACGATTGCGCACTCGCCGTTTACCCGACCAGAATCGACGGTAACGATGTTTTCGTAGACGTCGAAGGCATTGTGCCGCTCGCGTCGCATACTTAGATCAAGCCTATTGCCTAGTGCGGAGTAGCTAATGCCTCGAACTGATGATGTGTTGAACAATAACAGGGTCGGACCTGTCATGCGCTCCGGTGAAATTGCACAAGCAGTGATCGAAGCGGCAGAAATGGATAATCCGGGCAAAGCGATCACCGTCGAAGACATGCATGCTTACCTTAGAATTTCGACTGACACCGAAATGATATTGACCCGCGAATCCATCGAACAATGTCTTGGTCGTCCGTTTCGTATGCAGGAATTAGAAATCAATTTGAGTTCTTTCGCTGGGAAAATTGAATCCGGAACGGATCGTTTCCGCTTTTACTTCACGACTAAGATGTAATTGTAGAGAAAATCTAATGAGTGAACTGCCCGCGCAAAAATCGCTGAAAACGTGGTCTTATCTTTCCGGCACTCGCCGGCGACCGAGCGAATACGAAGTCGTCTCCACAGGTTTGCATTACCACACCATCGATCCCGACAATCCATGGGAGTTGGACCGGAATATCCCGATGGCCGAATGGTACCGAGTCCATCGTAATCAAAGTCCGCTCAAGCACCACGACTGGGATGCGTTTCGCGATCCGGACGCAATGATCTATCGGACCTACAATATTTTGCAGGACGGTCAGGAAAACTACGTTCATGGCTTGTTCGATCAGTTTAGTGATCGCGGACATGATGAGATGCTCGAACCCGAGTGGGTCCAATGCTTAGCGACGTGCTATACACCCGTTCGATATCTGTTTCACGCCTTGCAAATGGGATCGGCCTATATCCATCAAATGGCGCCGGCCAGTACCATTACAAATTGCGCGACCTACGCGACTGCTGATCATTTGCGTTGGCTAACGCACACTGCCTACCGGACGCGCGAACTCGCCAACACGTTTCCGACTCATGGTTTCGGCGAACAAGAACGCGCGATTTGGGAAGCCGATGAGCGCTGGCAGGGATTTCGTGAATTAATCGAGCGCGCTCTAGTCGCTTGGGACTGGGCTGAATCATTCACCGTCTTCATGTTAGTCGCGAAACCAGCGATCGAAGAAACCGTTCTGTTTCACTTCGGTGACCTGGCCCGCGCTAATGGTGACACCTTATTGGGCATGCTCACCCAAGCGCAAATGCGCGATGCCGAGCGACATCGCCGCTGGACAAGCGCCTTAGTCGGCATGGCACTGCAAACGGATGGTAATCGGAAAGTACTTAACGGATGGCTAGAGAAGTGGGTGCCATTAGGCGAGGCTGGCATTGTGAAGTTTTTCGCCCCATTTGGTGTAGAAGGCGAGGCGGCCGCGACTAAAGCCAAACTCGCGAGTCGAAAATTTCGCGCGGATCTCGGACTCGGGTAACGTCAAGATGCCATCACGCCGGATCGACAAAGTGCATTCACTGTGGGCGAAGCTCATTTGCGTATATAAATATTTTGACGATCAGATCGATTATAGACACTCCTGAAATTCGCGTGCCGTCGCAGTGACCAACGAACGCATCGGCAATATTGGCCACTTTAGCGTCGCCGACATCGTCGCCGGGATTAGCGTTGGGCTAGTGCTCGTGCCTCAATCGATGGCTTACGCAGCGCTCGCCGGCTTGTCACCCGTGCATGGCTTGTATGCGGCTGCGATTGCGCCGATCGCTGCTGCATTTTTTGCTTCTTCACCGTTCCTCCAATCGGGACCCGTCGCCATGACGAGCGTATTGAGCTTCGGTGCGCTAAGTGCAATTGCGCTACCGATGTCGTCGGAGTATGCGTTGCTCGCTGCCTTATTGGCGCTGGTTGTCGGTGTGGTGAGGGTCGTATTTGGCCTGCTAAGGGCCGGTTTCGTCTCTGATTTGCTTTCGCAACCTATTACGATGGGCTTTACGCGTGCGGCCGGCTTACTGATTATCGGATCTCAACTGCCAAAATTTGTCGGCGCTGAAGCACCTGATACTGGTATCGTCGGTTCGACGCTTTGGACTCTTTCGCATCCTCTTGCGTGGTCGCTTGAGTCGTGTGCCATTGGGGCGGCCACGGTCGGTGTCATTGTCATTGGACGGCGCATCCATACGTTATTCCCGGGTGTTCTGATTGCGGTTGCTGGCGGCGTCGCCTACAGCATCTGGTCAGGCTACGAAGGTGGTGTTATCGGTAGTGTACCGGCCGCTTTTCCGTCTATTTCGTTGGCCTTGCCATGGTCCGACTTGCCGCATCTTATTTTTCCTGGTGTCGTTATCGCGCTGGTCGGGTTCGCCGAACCCGCCGCCATCGCGAGAACCATGGCGACGCAAACTCGCACCCGCTGGAGTCCTGATCGGGAACTTATTTCGCAGGGCTTCGCGAATTTTTCTGTGGGTCTCGTCGGGGGATTTCCGGTCGGCGGCTCGTTCTCGCGGACGATGGTCAATCGCGGTGCCGGTGCAACGTCGCGCTGGAGTGGGTTAATTACCGGTGTGTTTGCTTTGTCAGTATTGCCGTTTGCTGCTCACTTCGCACCGTTGCCGTTGACCGTACTCGCTGCCATTGTCATTCATGCGGTGATCAAACTGTTGGATTTCAGTCGCATGATTCGACTATTCAGTATTTCTCCGCCGCAAGCGTTCGTCGGCTGGACGACATTCGGCTTAACGTTAGCGTTAGCTCCGCGCATAGATTTGGCGGTCATGATTGGTATCGGCATGGGGATCGGCGTGCATTTATGGCGCGAACGCAACGTGCATATCAATACGATCTATCGCGACGATGAATTGACTTTAGAACCGGTCGGCGTGATTTACTTCGGATCAGTGACGGCGTTTGACGATGCACTGATTGACGAGCTGGCGCAGCACCCCAATGCGACGCGCTTGATAATCGATTTAAGAAAGGTTGGGCGTTTGGATTTTACCGGTGTGCAAACTATTCGTGGGGTCGCTGCCGACGCGCAATCGGCGGGACTCGCTGTGCGTATAATTCCTGGACACGCAGTGCAAGGCGCGAAGGTGCTGCGACGGGTCATCAGCGAAGATCTACAACGTTACCGTGCGGAAGAAACCGTCGCCATCGAGATCGATCCGGATCCTAGCGCTAAGATTAACTAGAGCGCGCTTCGATTGATTCAACGATCATTATCGAGTCCCAGCTTTCATTCCCCGTAGGGCATCTGCGCATTCGTGAGGACGAATTCTTGAGCCGATAAGCAGCGTAGATCTCGGCCAATTCAACCGTTATGCTTGAGCGAACACCTTTGTAAAATACCCTTGGAGCAGCGACGCATGAAATACAGCTTACACGTATCGACTCGTATATCGGATTGGAAATTCATTAAAGAACTCGAGGATCTTGGTTACGACGCAGCCTGGGTTCCGGATTCGCAAATGATTTGGTCGGATTGTTACGCGACCTTAGCTCTGGCGGCCGCCAATACGTCGAGGATCCGATTAGGTACGGGTGTGGCGATACCGGGAACACGCATCGCACCAACGAGCGCGGCCGCGATATCGTCGATCAACCAAATTGCACCGGGCCGGGTATTTTGGGGGGTCGGTACGGGTCACACAGCGATGCGCATCATGGGCCAGGATCCCATGCCGATTAAGGAGTTTCGTGAATATTTGCGGATCATGCGCGCACTATTAGATGGCGAAGAAGTCGACTATACGTATCGCGACAAAACCGCAGCGATTAAATGGGGCGATCACGGCGACGGCTTTCGCAATGTCGAAGACCGAATTCCGATATACGTCGCAGCGAATGCGCCTATGGCACTACGCACTGCGGGCGGCATGGCAGATGGATTAATCGCTGTATTCAATGAGAAACCCGAGGTGCTCGATTACCACATGGGTTATGTGCGTAAAGGTGCTGAAAACGCCGGTCGCACGTTGCAGAATGACTTCCACTCCGTATCGCTCACCAACGCAGTGGTATTGCGTCCGGGAGAGAAACTCACCGACGATCGTGTGATCGACGACGCATCGTCATGGGCGATTGCGGCGCTACATTTCGTCTATGAGATTTGGCAATTCAAGCAAGATGACTCGGTTGTCCCGGACTACATGAAAGGGATCTGGGAAGAATATCTTGACTATGTTGATGAGATGGACGTACCGAGAGAAAAGATCCATCAAGTCGTGCACACCGGTCACTGTAGTTTTTGCCCACCGTCTGAGCGCCGCTTTATCACGCCCGAAATGATCCAGGGGGCCGGCATGGTTGGTACGCCTGAGGAACTGGCGGAGCAAGTTCGTGCAGCGGAGGCGGCGGGTCTGAAAGAAATCAGTATTCTGCCTGGGGTGGAGTTCGCGCGCGAAACGGCGCGGGACTTTATGGAAAAGGTTGTCCCGCTCGTGTAGCGCCGGAGTAAGCGATGTACGACGTCTATGGCGATATCAATTCTGGCAACTGCTACAAAGTAAAGTTGTTATTGGGTTTGCTCGACATCGAACATCGCTGGATCCACGTCAATATTCTGCAGGGCGAAAGTCGCACACCGAGTTTTCTAAAACTAAATCCGAACGGCAAGATCCCGGTACAGGTTACCCCAGAGCGTCGTGCCTTATTCGAATCCAATGCGATCTTGCATTATCTTGCCGCTGGCACGACGTTTCTCCCAACAACGGATTTCGAATCTGCCGAAGTTCTTCAATGGCAGTTTTTTGAGCAATACAGTCATGAGCCTTATATCGCGACGTCGCGGTATATCATTCGCTATTTGAATTCCCCAGCCGACCGCTTGGGCGAACTCGAAGCTAAGAGAGCCGGGGGCAATGCGGCGCTTAAGGTGATGGATGAACATTTGCAGGAGCGCGATTACTTCGTCGGCGACACCTACTCGGTCGCGGACATCTCCTTATATGCCTACACGCATGTGGCCGAAGAGGGCGGGTTTTTGCTAAGCCAATATCCTAATATCCGAGCCTGGATGAAACGCATCGTTGAACATCCACGTCACGTTACGATGTCGGATTTCCCACCGCAAAGTTAGCGAAGGACTGGGTATGCCACTAACCCAAATCCGGCTGGCACGCTCCAGCGACCTGAATGAGCTAGATGTCTTAGTCGCCGCTTACCATCAATTTGAGGGGATTACGCTCGCGCTTGAAACCCGCAAACGTGGCATAACGCAGCTGATGGAAAGCAACGAACTAGGCCGTATTTGGTTGATCGAAGTTGACGAACTGGTCGTTGGCTACATCGCCGTTTGTTTCGGTTATGGCCTCGAGTTTGCGGGCCGCGATGCATTCATCGACGAATTTTTCATTAGCGAGAACTATCGCGGTCAAGGCCTAGGATCGAACGTCTTAGAACTCGTTGCGAGGGAAGTCTCGCAATTGAATTTTGCAGCGCTACATTTGGAGGTTGCGAAGTCAAACGTGCGCGCCGCACGCTTGTACGCGGCTGCCGGATTTGAGGCGCGTGCAAAGTATCGGTTAATGACTCGCAAATTGACCGAGTAGACGCTCAGGTTGTCACTAATCTGTGCATTACTAGAACGTCATCTGCGCGTCCCGGGTACTGGCTTGCTAGATAGGCGAATAAGTCGCACTATCATTTTTTCCGCATTCGCAACGACGAGGTCATGATGAATAAGATAACGCTATCGACACTTGTCCTCGGTGCCATGCTGATCCTTGGCGCGGTTGGGTGCGGTTCCGAGGCCCCGGTCGCGGTCGACAACAAAAACAAGGACGCCTGGTACATGGATCCGCCCGCAGGGGTGACCAAAACAGAGTTAGTCGATCCGGCGACCTACGCACCGGTTGTTCCTGAAAGAATCGCCGAGGCGGAAGAATTTTTATCCGAGATCGGAACCTCGCAGATCAGCCCCGGCGAAGTCGCCTACTTCGTTGGACGTGAACTCGATATGCCGGCGGTCACGCGGCCGTTTCTTATTCGTGGGCTCTCACGAAATCAATCGGTCCAGACGATCCGCATTGTTGGAAACGCATTGTGGGTGTCCAGCAAGGACGCACCAGGTGATCAGTCACCGTTGCGCCGACAACCACTGGTGCTGATCATGCAAGAAGTCCCGGAATTGGTCTACGTGACAACTGAGAAATAAGATCGCCACTGGACTTCCTGGCAAAGCAAAACCTCAAGCAAGCTTACCAAGTCCGAACCGTGCCTCACGGTTGAGGGCTTATGAAAACTGTTAGCGCAATACGTGGAAACGACTATGACGAAATCATTACCGGAAACGGCTAGGGTTGTTATCGTCGGCGGTGGTGTGGTCGGCTGCTCGGTCGCCTACCATCTCACGAAAATCGGCATTTCTGATGTCGTATTGCTCGAGCGCAAACAACTCACGTCTGGTACGACATGGCATGCTGCAGGCTTAGTCGGGCAACTGCGCGGTTCGCGAAATATGACCTTGCTCGCGAAATACACTGCCGAACTCTACCGCGGCTTGGAAGCAGAAACCGGACAGGCGACTGGGTTTAAGCAAAATGGTTCGATATCTCTAGCAACGACCGAAGGCCGATTCGAAGAACTAAAACGTATGGCTTCGATGGCCAAGGTTTTCGAGTTGGAAGTTAATGTGCTCGGTGTTGATGATGTGAATGTTCGCTACCCGCTGATCAATACGGATGATGTCGTTGGCGCAATTCACATTCCCTCGGATGGCCAAGCAAACCCCGTCGACGTCACTCAAGCGTTAGCGAAAGGCGCGCGCGCTCGGGGGACCAGCATCTTCGAAAATACGCAAGTCACCTCAATTCACCATGAAGGTGGCCACGTAACTGGGGTCTCGACCCCAGCGGGTGATATTCGCGCTGACTTCGTGGTGATTTGCGGTGGCATGTGGTCGCGCGACCTCGGCGCAACTATCGGTGTCGATATTCCACTGCATGCTTGCGAGCATTTTTATATCGTGACTGAGCCGATCGACGGGCTGCCTCGAGATTTACCGGTCCTGCGTGATTACGATGCCTGCGCTTATTTCAAAGAAGACGCGGGAAAAATATTGTTAGGCGCGTTCGAGCCGC
>JAQCEL010000005.1 GCA_027618655.1 Pseudomonadota bacterium
GCTTGCAGTTCTTGATACACCGCGTCGATATCGTCGACCAAAAACGCGATGCGACAAATACCCACATTATTTAGACTCGGATAAGGTTCGCCTTGTGGCGGTGGATCGACGAACTGCACGAGATCGATCATCGGAGCGTCACGTGCCGTACCCAAGCGCATGAATACGCCACGCAGCTGTTTCACCTCAACACCAAGCGCTGCGCCAATGCTGGGTTCGCCGCCGCCGAGCATAAAATCGTTCACTTTGCGAAACCCGAGACGTTCATAAAAGCGGATGGAGCGCTCCATATCTCGAACGCAAATATTGACGTGAAAAAAACGACCCAGCAGTTGGCTCGTGCTCTCGTTCTTGTGTCCGTCTAGTTCGGCCATGTTGTCTTTATCTTGCAAAAAATATTCAAGTGAACGATCTGGGTAAATGTTTCTTAAGCAACGTTATACGCCGCTTACCTGCATTGATTACGAATTTTATTGATGACTTCGGTTTCAAAAGCGAAGTCCCAGGTCATGGTCCACGTCGGATCGACCATCGGGGTTGCGAGCTGATCGAGGCCTTGCGCTAGATACCACTCGTAGGTCTGGCGGTGGCCGGACTCGAAATCGAACTGCGGTTCAAAGCCGAGCACGTGACGCGCTTTGTCGATACTCAAGATTGAATGTAGCTTTTTCTGAAAACGATGGTTGAAAGGCAAGGGTCCGGTGATTTCTGCTAACAGCGTATCCGGAACATGAATTATTTCGGGCTCGATCCCCATGATGATGGCGATCGTTTCAATATAATGCATCGCCGTCACTGAATCCGCAGTCACGTTGAAAATCTCCCCAACGGCGGCTGGGTTTCGCGCAGCCAGGATCATCGCACGGGCGAGATCGTGGACGTGACCGTAAGGAAAGCACACCAGACCGTCATGCGGTACGAGCACAGGACGTCGCTGCGCGAGCCGCGCAAACATCGCCATTTCGCCATCTGGAATATTGTCGTAGGGCCCATACACGGCCGCTGGTCGAACGACCGTATAAGCGAAACCTGTTTTCGCGCGTCGCTCGGCGAGCAGTTGCTCGACGGTCGCCTTGTGACCGCCATAACTCGTTGGCCTTGAGCGAGTGGTCTGGCGATCTTCGGACCAAGGGAAAGCGCCACCACCAAATCGGTAGGCGGCGATAGAACTCACGAATTCGTAAAGCCCGCAATGCCCATCAAGCAGTTCGATAAGCTCGGCGATACTCTGCGCGCTCGCGACTTGGACGGATGCACTCACGTCATAGACGACGTCCCAATTACGGCCAGCCAGGACCGCACGCATTGCAACCGGATCGCCGCGATCCGCAATTAATTGTTCGACCCCAGCAGGTGCTGTGCTTGCGCCTCGGTTCAGGATCGTCACGTCTTCGCCGAGCGCGAGTAGCTGTTCGACTAAATGTCGTCCGATGAACGCTGTTCCACCGAGCACGAGATTGCGAACGGAGCTCATAATTGAGATCCTGGGCCGCTATCAAGCCGCGTTCGAGTGCTTTTATTCAGTGCTTGAAATTGCACCATGCTCTCAAGCTCCAGTCGCGTTGCCGGCGACCGGTGGTATTCCGTGGCGATGCACCCAATCGCGCCGCTTCTCGAACGGCTGACTCACATAATCACGCATCAAGGCCATCGCTTCATCAGTAACTATGGTGTTCAACCACTGTTCGGCTTCGATTCTCAAGCCTTCCTCAATCGGTAAATTGCTGCCGCGAACGATCGAACGTTTGGCGGCGACGAGGGAAACCGCTGATTGGCGCAACAAACCTTCGGCTATCTCGATCGCGCGGGCCCGTGCGTCCTCTGCCAGCTCGGTGACAATGCCGAGTTCCAGCGCGCCTTCAGGTGACACGGTTCGTGAACGCAACATGAAATCCATCGCGCGCCCTTGGCCAATAATCCGCGCGAGTAACTGCGAGCCCGTGCCAGTTAATATCCCCAGTGCGACTTCCGGAAAACCGATCCGGAAGTCGCCGCGTTGTGCGATGCGAATGTCACAGTTTAGTGAGAGTTCGAGTCCCGCGCCCATGGTGTCACCGGTCATCGCGACGACGATGGGTTTGTCTAAGTACGCGAGGGAACGCAGTAATGTGTGGTACCCATAGATAAGACTATGCGCTGATCGACGGAGTTGATCCGGGTTGTCGCCCATCGCAACGAGTTCTTCAACACTATAGTGGGTGATGTACCGATCGGGAACGGCGCCCGTTAGGACGACAACTTTGGCTTCGGGTTCGCGCCAATTTGCGATCAGCTCACCTAGTTCCCCCATCGCTGGGGCAACTAGATAATTAGCGGGCGGGTTCTTGTAGCCGGCTACCACTATGCCACTGCGTTGTTCGATGTCCCAATACCGCATAGCCGAAACTCCTTTGTTCTCTAGGTAGTCAATGTTGAACCCGCGTTACGGGAATTTTTGCATAAGTTTCGCTCGAGGTCGCGCAAGCAATTTTGGGCACGTTTTCTTGCAACTGGTTCTTGGATCAACCTGACTGCCATGTGAGTACGACGTGTGATTCAATATACGATACTAACCCGATCACATCGGAGCGGGTGGCCGTTGTTATCTGCGGTCGGTGAGAAGACTACCAATACGGAACGAAACGCTAGCCATGCATGTCACACCTGCTCAATTGAACTGTCGTTGCCGCGCATGCCAGATTACTGTTTGTGATCCGCGGCTGAGATTTCGTATTGAGTGCTTATGTTTTGATTGTCGTCAACGCTTAATGATATCGGCCGGCAAACGACCGACAAACGCGTTACCGAAGGCGCTTGCGGATTATTCACGCGGTGTCGATCTGTTTTATTTCGCCAACGCTTTGATCGTGCAGGACGATTCACGTCGTTTGCTCGAATTCTCGAAATTGCGCGAAGACGCTTTCAATGTCACTGCCATGACGCAGTGTTGCGGGACTGTGATGTGCGGTATTCATCGTGCGTTTGAAGGTGGCGCGATATGGGCGACACCCGACAGTTGTTCGATTACCGGCGCGAGCGACATGGCGCCGCAGTTCTATCTATTCGCCAACGATTTCCCTGCCGATAAGTGCCTTAAGCTGCCGCTACGCAATTCGATTCCTACGCTGGGTTCCGCCTACGACGAAATGAACAGTGCGCCGCTCCAAGCCTTAATGAGCGCCGTGCGCGCCCCAGTAGATACACGATTAGTGCAGCGGGACTATACGACTTTCGATCAGCTAGTTTCTGTTTGTGATGTCAAAATAGATAACGCCTGTTTCGAACAAAGTCGAAGTCGTCTATGAGCACGGTTGAGACCGAGTCCTGCTTGTCAGAGTGGAATAGTGCAGCGCGCGGGTAGGTACTCCACGATTAACTGTGCGTGCTGGATTAGACCACTGGGTAAGTCGTTACGGTGACGAATTTCCAATCGTTAGCGTCTTTCCGCAGTATGTACGTCGCGCCAGCTCGTTCGAGTTCCCGACCGTCCTTTCGATAACGGATCGCTAAGCCCTTTAGGTCTGCTAAATGTTCGCTCAACAACTCAACCTGTAGATTGTCGACCACGGAGTGGTCGTAGTCCTGGCTAACCAAGTCCGCAATTATTTGTTCGAAGAGTTGTGCAACTTCCGTATTATTTTGCATGAGTATGGTAGACCGATCGGTAATAAACAGACAGGGTTGCGCGTAGAACATTGCAACGGCGCCCGGATCTAGGCGATGGAATGTACTCAGGTAGTCCGCGTAGAGTTTTCGAATTGTTATTTCTTCAGGGCGCATTGTTACTCTCCTAGGTGGAGGCCCGGCGGTCTCCGCAAGCTTAATTCGCTTGCGTTATGATAAGTGAAAAGTGCTGCGTTTTTTTACCCGCCGCACGCATTCGAATAACAACGGTTCCTACAATGAGTCTCTCGACAATGGCACAACGATGACATACGACTACATTATTGTTGGTGCAGGCACGGCGGGTTGCGTCTTGGCCAATCGCTTGTCCGTCGATCGCAGCACCAATGTCTTGCTGATCGAGGCAGGTGGTAAAGATGATTACTTTTGGATTGATATTCCGGTCGGTTATTTATTCACGATCGGCAATCCTCGAACAGATTGGTGCTATACGACCGAACCCGATGAAGGCCTCAACGGTAGACGCATCGGCTACGCGCGCGGCAAGGTCCTCGGTGGCTGTTCGTCGATTAACGCGATGATTTATATGCGCGGCCAAGCAAGCGATTATGACCACTGGGCCGAGCTCGGTAACCGCGGCTGGTCTTGGGCTGATGTGTTACCCGTATTTAAACGTTCTGAAGACTATCAACACGGGGCTGACGATTTTCACGGCGTCGGCGGCGAATTACGGGTCGAAGAACGTCGCGTTAATTGGGAAATACTTGATGCTTGGCGAGAAGGCGCAGCGCAAGCCGGGATCCCTAAAATTGAAGAATTCAATCGCGGTGACAATTTCGGCAACGCCTATTTCCAAATGAATCAAAAGCGTGGCGTGCGCTGGAGCGCCACTAAAGCGTTTTTGCGTCCCGCCTTAGCGCGCTCGAACTTAACTGTGATGACGAATACGCACGTCCATCGAGTTCTCGTCGATTTAGCAGATGGCGTTAAGCGCGCGGTCGGTGTCGAAGTCAGCACGGCGCAAGGACAACGCGAAATCTTTACTGCACGTCGCGAAGTGCTGCTTGCGGCAGGCGCGATCGGATCGCCACAGGTGTTACAACTATCAGGTATTGGTCCGGCGGACGTGTTGCGCGAAGCCGAGATCGACGTCGTTCATGACTTAACGGGTGTGGGTGAAAATTTGCAAGACCACTTGCAGATCCGGACGATTTACAAAGTCAAGAATACGACTACTTTAAACCGTCGTGCTAACTCAATATTCGGCAGGATCGCCATGGGAATCGAGTACTGTGTGCGAAAAACAGGGCCGCTCACCATGCCACCCTCGCAACTTGGCGCTTTCGCGCGCAGCGATCCCAATCAGCGTTCGCCGAACTTGGAGTGGCACGTGCAGCCGTTGTCACTTGATAAATTTGGTGATCCCTTGCATTCATTCGACGCCATCACGCCGTCCGTTTGTAATCTGAAACCCAGCAGCCGCGGGCATGTGAGAGTGCATTGCGGTGATGCCGGCGAGGCGCCAGCAATAACGCTGAATTATCTGTCGAGCGAGACGGATCGCGATGTTGCTGTTGCCGGATTGCGGTTGACTCGAAAAATTATGGCAGCCCAAGCGCTCGCACGTTTTGAGCCTTGTGAATGGTTGCCGGGCGCGCAACTAGAGTCAGACGAACAATTGCGTGAAGCGGCTGCTGCTCTCGGCACGACAATTTTTCATCCGGTTGGGACGTGCAAAATGGGTAGTGACTCCGCTGCTGTCGTTGGCGATCGGCTAAAAGTTCATGGCATCGAAAATTTGCGGGTTATCGATGCGTCGATCATGCCGCAAATTACATCAGGGAATACCAATGCACCAACCGTAATGATTGCCGAAAAAGGTGCGGAGTTTGTGATCGCGAGCGCCGCCGGTCGAGTTTATTAACGTGGGTCGTTAGTTCGCCGCAATCCAAGGAGGTCGGAGTTGCCAACGATGCGCTGGCGTATCTCGTGTTCTAAATGTAGGGTTGCTGCACAATTTAAGGTGCAGTGCGAGGCGCGATATGTTGCGAAAAAGCTCAATACTGATACTCATGCTGTGCGCTGTGCCGTTCACCGCGAATGCTTACGACTATCGCTACGGTTACCCGTATGTTGGATCCTATCGAAGCTACGTATACCCAGGAAGTCTCAATCTGGATCTGGAAATTTCCGATATTCGGCGGGACCTTCGGGCGCAACGCTTAAACGAAAGTTTGCAGCAACGTCGGCATGATCAGGAAGTGAATTTACTCCGCCAACAAGCGGCGAGAAATCAAAATGTCAGCGCCGATCAAGCTTGTTATTATCGTTCAACGGGCGGATTCGAATTATGCGCCGACCTATTCGCTGCCGATCCCGAGGAACTCGCATCTTGCGAAGGTCTAGTGATTCAACGCAATCCAGATTGCAACAAGCAGCCGCTATTGAATGCTCGTTAGACGCAGGACAGGGAGAATTGGGTCGACGCGATCACCTGTTCTATGTGCAGCGCCGACGGATCTCTTAACGCTTGAACAGACCTTGAGTGTGACTTTTTTGCTGGATGCCCCGACAGTTGTCTCCCGCGAACACCCGCCACATTAAAAGTTCAATGTCGAAAGCTGCGATTTGTTCTTGCTGCCAACCGTCCTCTTCGGCATAGAACTTAGCGATCCCTTCACGCGCTTCGGCGTCTTGAACCGTAAAATCATCAGCTACTGGTCCTTTCCAGCGGACTTGGCCGAGTTGACCATTCGTCCATTGTTCGGCTTGCTCTGGACTATTAACCTTCGCCCAGCCGCATTGAAAGTAGTAATGTGAATTCGCATCACGCGGAACATAATATTCATTGTGCACAACCCCAGGGAACGGCCACGGATCAACCGTGAGGGAGCACGGTAGCCAAGCCCCAACTTTCGTCGCGTAGTTTGATGCACCCAGCATTTCAATTTCCGCTTGAGTTTGCCCTGCTGCGATCGGCAATACGACTTCGGTCCCTGAGTCGCCGTTGCGCCCAGGTATGATCGCGGACATAGCCATGTTTGTTTCCGCAGCGATGCGCGTAAAGCCACTTGGGCCTTTGCCAGTGGATTCATACAAACAGGTCTCGAGCAAGGCTTCTTTCTTCGACGTCCAACCGAAGGTCATGGGAATTCGGGCGTTAATGGCGTACTTGGACCAGTTGTGAATAAAGTGGTGGCCCGGGTCGTAACCGCCTTCTGAACCCAGACGCCAGTTCGCGTTCACAACGTAAGGATCAGCGACGCATATCGCGACGTCCTCGTCAAAAAATCCACTAGGCACGTCAGCTTCGAGTGGCGGTGGTTGGATATCGCCAATGAAAATAAAAATCACGCCTTTGACTTCTCTAATGGGATAACTTTTTATGCCGCGTCGTCCTACTAGAGAAGAGTTTGGATCATTAAGCAAAGTACGGATCCGCCCATCGTCCAAATTAAAAGTAAACGCGTGGTGCCAGCACGTGATCGTATCGTCGGTGTAACAGATAGGTCGAACAGAAAACCGTGTGCCGCGGTGGCAACACCGATCTTCTATCGCAAACGCGCGGCCGCCACGTCGCAGCATTAAGATATCTTCGCCGAGCAGTTTTACGCTGAGCTGACCATTATTTGCTAGATTGCGACTGGCTTGCGTGGGATACCAGTGGTTCCTGAAACCAAGTTCTGCTTCTAGCCACTTTGCCCACGGCTTCTCGCGGCTAGGTCGATCCGCACCCTCGAAATCCATGTCCGGAACATAAGCGGCTGTGCGACGTATTAAGTCTTCGGCGATCGGGTTATTACTAGCCATGCAAGCTTCCTCTCGTATGCAGCGTACGATTATAGTTAAATGAGCGATGGACCATAGCGCGATTCAGAAACGCTTAGCGGCGCAAGGCAAACTCGGATAATGGATTTTTTCGGCCAAATATTAAAGTTCCCATCGCGTCGTCAAGATATCACGGCGGCCGTAAAATCGTTACTCAGAATTAAGGGTGAAGCGTCTGCGGTCAAATTAGCGCGCCAAGTATTACAGTTGTACGCTGAATCCGATCAAGAAGGTAAGGAAAAGTTTTTCCGCTTCTTGCTCACGGATCTCGGACCGCAAGAGACGAATTTGAGCGCTGCTATCGAGTCCTATGGACTAGCGCCTGATTCGAATAACTACCTGGCGTTACTTAAAGCGGTTGAACCACTTCGCCAGGATCTGATTCGGACCCTGAATTGGGCGCCGAACGGTACCGCGACCTTAATTTCCATGCGCGCCGATTTGTTAAAAGTGATGCGCGACAATCCGGAGTTACGCTTAGTCGATTACGATTTTCAGCATTTATTGACCGCCTGGTTTAACCGCGGATTCTTGAGCTTGCAGCGGATCAGTTGGAAGACTCCTGCATTCATCTTAGAAAAACTTATTCGTTATGAATCAGTGCATGAAATTCGAGACTGGAAAGATCTTCAGCGCCGGCTCGCAGACGATAGACGCTGCTTCGCATTTTTTCATCCACTGTTGCCGGACGAACCATTGATCTTCGTCGAAGTTGCGCTCACCAAAGGCTTGGTCTCAAATATTAGCGACGTGCTGGACGATAGACATCATGAGTCCGACGACAATGAGCCGGTTGTGCCAGATACTGCGATATTTTATTCCATAAATAATTGTCAGGGCGGATTACGCGGCATTTCGTTTGGTAATTTTTTAATCAAACAAGTTGCCGATGAGCTGGCTGGTGAAATTAGCAGCTTGCGGCACTACGCAACCTTGTCGCCGATGCCAGGATTTAGCGCCTGGTTAGAACCGATCAGGGTAGCTCGCAGCGCCGATTGGTTGAAGCCGGAAGATTATGTATTGCTCGCAGAATTAGAAACGCGCAATTGGCATTGCGACGATGACCTATCGAATGCGCTTAAACCACTGATGATGACTTTGTGTGCGCGATATTTAGTCGACGAGAAATACGAAGGGGCGCCGCTCGATCCAGTCGCAAGGTTTCATCTGAGTAACGGTGCGCGGATTGAGCGAATAAATTGGCTAGGCGATGCGTCTGAACAACGTCTCGATCAATCTTACGGAATGCTCGTCAACTACGTCTACGACCGACGATCGGTGGTCAAGAATCATGAGCGCTACGTTGGGAACGGGCGTATTGCCGCGTCATCTGCGATCAATTCGCTGCGCTAAGTACCATAGGGATCTCCGTCGAAGCGCATGGAAATCGATTTGTTACGTACCTTTCTTGAAGTTCGGCGTTTGGGAAGTTTTCGCTCTGCGGCCGAGAATTTACACGTCACTCAAGCGGCGGTGAGTCAGCGTGTCAAGCATCTCGAGTCAATCCTAAACACGTCGTTGTTTATTCGTGAGAAAAATAACGTTTACGTCACTGCGGCTGGTGAACAGCTCGTATCTACGGCGGAGTCGATCGTACGGTCGTGGAGTGACACGGTTCGTGACATCGCGCCGCGTTCGCACCCGGTTGCCGATCTCTCAATTGCCGCAAAAGCCGGCGTTTGGGATCTTTGTGGAGCATCCTGTTTGTCGCGTATCACAGATGCTTGGCCCGAGCTCAATTTGAGAATCGATCTACTCGGCGAGGAGGGAATTTCGAAGAATCTGGTTCGCCAGACGCTCGATCTTGCGTTTGTTATCAATCCAAGCAGCCTCGATACATTGAATTGCGCTGCGGTGTTCGATTTTGAGCTGGCACTCTACAGCGCGAAAATGATCGGCATCGAACAAGCGCGCGATGGCGCATTGGTCTACGTCGAATGGGGACGCGATCTCTCACAGATACACGAGCAACTGAATTTTAAACGACCGTCAGTGTGCGCAGGTGATCATCTGATCGCGCGAGGTTTACTTAGTCAAGGTTCTGGCGTTGCATTTCTACCGGTACAGGAGAACTCGCCGTTGAAGCTCGTGGCAAAATCGCCGCGGATTAAGCGGCAGGTTTTCGCGCTTTGGCATAAGTTTGGACCGCAACAAGAACTCGTTGCGGAAATGATCGAAACGCTAAAGGCTTTTCGCGACGTTAATTAAAGTCTAATTCGAACTCGTCATCCTGAAGCAGCTCGCGCATCCGTTTGCGCTCTTTCAGATCTTCAATCCGCCTCCTGGAAGCTGCCGCATCCGCTTTCGTCTTCGCTATCGACTCGGGTTGCCAAGTTTCACTCGGATCATCGTCATCGATGATATCGGCGTCGTCTAGGTCAACTTCATCATCATTCATAAGTATTCCCCTATCTAACAAGCGCTTTTTAAACGAGTTTCGAAGTTACAGGAATCAATAATTATTTATCACATCGATAAATTTTATTTTTTTGTTGACGCAGTGAGAAACGGAAAAAAATGACCTTTAATCAATTCCTTAGGAAAATAGGGAAATGGGAGTTTGCCTATATGCGGCTTTTTTACCAATTTGCAGCTGTGACCATGGCGCAAAAGAGACAATCAATCGATACCGATTTCGGCTCGGCTGCGGGTACAAGAATCGATGACGCTGTAGATAAGTGCTTTGATCGTACCGACGAGATCGGGAATGTTCGCGACACCCATGCCACCAAGGCCTTCAGCGTATTCGGCAGGCATCTCCTTGTCACCGACCCAGGGATAGCCGATCCGCACTAAAGGTATCCCCAGTCGGCAGATCGCCGCCGCATCCGTTTGTCCGGAGAGGTAAGGGGTCTCAGTATACTTGCGCTCATGAACCGCCTCCCACGCCCGGGTGGCAGAACGCGTAACCCAATGCTCAGGATCAGTTCGCGCCGCATCGCAGGTAACGATGGTTTCCCACTCTGCGTCCACGTCATCGTATTTCGCCATAATCGATTGCATGAGGGCCGAAAACTCGCGCTCGACTTGCGCCGCCGTTTGTCCAGGAGCGGTGCGGACGTCGATAAATATTTCGCAAGCGGCTCCCGGCAGCGCCGGCTTTTCGGGCCAGCCACTGCGCACCGCTGCGATCCAACCTTCCGGTTTAATTTGATCGCTCGTGTGTCGGTCCGGGTACTCAATGAGCCATTGTTCGATTTCTAAGATCACTTTCGCGCCAGGCACGATAGAACTGCGAAAACCGGGAGTGCCACGAGGAATGCCTGCGTAACCCATCGTGCCCCAGGTTGTTACCTTGAACCAGATCATTCCTGGGTGTTCGTAATAAATCTCGTCCCACGGTTTTACGATGATCCCGAAATCAGCGGTGACGCCGTGTGAGAGCATGTGGTTTACGCCGTTGCTGATGCCAGCGTGACCGCGTTCGGCTACGACCCACGGCATGCCACCGCCAGCCGTCGCAACCACCACATCGCCGGTTAGTACAATCCCGGCTTCGACGACACAATGCGCTGCTTCAGTGATCATGGCGACCATCGATTTGGGATTCGAAGCGCCAAGTCCGATCACGAGATCGCCGTCGATAATGGGTTGGGGCAACATATCCGCGCGCATTGCGCGCCCGGCATGCGGTAAATCCTTAAGCGGATCACCTTCGAGTAGCGTGTCGATTGGTGCGTACAAGAGCAAGCTGGGCCCGCTGCCGGAACCGCGTAATCTGCCGACGCAATTCCCCGACGTCTCGGTGATCGCTTGGTATTTCGCTGCAATGCCTGCGGCGTTCATGTAGTCGACCATAAACTCGCTTGCTGCACGCTCGGCACCGGTTGGGCTATGTCGCGCGGTTAGGTCGACGATCAGTTGTTTAAGTCGGTTTTGATCGATTTTGCTGCAAGCCTGTTCATACCAACTTTGCTGTTGCGCATTGAACGTGAAATCAGCACTGTTTTTATTCGTCATTATTTCGACCTCTCGTTAGCGTGGCGCGCTCGTTGGCGCCGCGATATCTTTTTCTTTGAGTTGCCGTCCCAGTCGTCGTTCGCTTGGTCTTGAAGACCAGAAAATTCTACCATCGAAGCAGGTCGGCAGAATGTCTAGCTTCCAGCTAACACGACTCTGGCAGCTCCAAGTGCCGTAATCTCATCGCCTGTGAGGCCCATTTCGTTAAGGATAGCGGCGCTATCCCCGCCGAGACGCGGCGCGCCATAGCGCATTTCACTCGGCGTCACCGAGAACTCGGCGGCGTTGCGCGCCTGGCGCAACGGGCCTACTTCATGATGTTCGTTCTCTATGACGATCCGATTCGCGATCACTTGCGGGTGCTTGATCATTTGGTTTCTGGTTAGCACTGGTGCGCAAGGTACCCCAGCAGCAGTGAGCCGTTCAAGCCATTCGTCGGCGGGTCTCGTCAGCAACACGGATTGCGTGATCGCAATGCGATCGTTGATATTACGGTCGCGCAATGCTGGGCTTTTAAATCGCTCGTCATCCAGCCATTCGGGTTTGTCTAGCGCTTGGGTGAGACCGTGCCATTCTTTGTCGGACATCACCGCAACTGTCAGAAACCCATCTGCGGATTCGTATACGAGATCCGTGAAACTCGCGGCGGATTGCTGCGGTAGTTCGTTACCGACGAATGTTTGGCTGCCCATGTCTGATCCCCATAAGAAGAACACCACTGAGGCAAGCATTGATAAGCGTACGTGTTGCCCTTCGCCGTTTCGTTCGCGCGCGAGTAGCGCCGCAGTAATTGCTTGCGATGCGGTAATCGCCGTTAGCTTATCTGGCAGTATCGTTCGCACGAGTCGCGGCCGTTCGTCGTCCGAGCCGGCCTGAACTGTGGTGAGACCAGACATGGCTTGCACCAAGGGGTCGTAGACCGGCTTGTTGGCAAAAGGTCCGTCCTCGCCGAATCCGCTGATCGAGACGTATACAATCTTTGGCGCGACTTTGCGCAATGCTGCTTCGCCAAGTCCGATACGTTCGGCGACTCCAGGGCGAAAATTCTGCACAAACACGTCTGCGTCAGCGATCAAGCGCAGCAGTAATTCGAGACCGCGAGGATCTTTTAGATTCAGCGCAAGCGATCTTTTGTTACGGTTGTTGTTGAGAAACGCGGCAGAAAAATCTCCCCGTCGATTCGCGCCTTTGCGCACGTAATCGCCGCCGTCTGCTGGATTTTCAACTTTGATTACATCGGCGCCTTGGTCGGCAAGAATCATCGTCGCCATTGGGCCAGAAATCATTGAAGTGAGATCGATAACACGAAAACCATGTAAAGGACCGGGCATAACATTTTTCCATCAAGCAATAAGAAACGAGTCTTGTTGAGGTTAACGCATACAAGTGACGGATCAAAGCGTGATGCCCGGATTGACCGATGCGTTCGTTCGCGCATCGACATAAGCGGCCTGCGAGAGCGACAATGGCACTGCATGAAATTCGAGATCCCAAATTCGTCAGGATTAATGGACCATGACTAGCGCTACGCACGATCATCCGGCGCAGCCACTCGATGGCGTGCGGATACTCGATCTCGCAACGTTCGTCGCAGCGCCATTTTCTGCAGCCATCCTAGGCGAATTTGGCGCCGAGGTAATTAAGATTGAGCATCCCGACGGGGGCGATCCGATGCGTCGATTCGGTACCCCAACGGAGCTGCCGGATGTAAGCCTGGCGTGGCTCAGTGAGGCGCGCAATAAGCACTCGGTCACGCTCGATCTGAAGGTCCCATCCGACGTCGCGAAGCTCAAAGAGCTCGTCAAGCGTGCCGACGTCGTGTGCGAAAATTTCCGACCTGGCACGCTTGAGAAATGGGGCTTGGGGTGGGATGTTTTGAGCACGTTGAACCCACGACTAATCGTCCTTCGTATCAGCGGTTACGGGCAAGATGGGCCTTATAGAGATCGCCCTGGATTCGCGCGCATCGCGCATGCGTTCGGCGGCCTGACCCAGCTTGCAGGCATGCCTGGTGGCCCCCCGGTGACGCCGGGTTCAACATCGCTAGCTGATTATATTTCTGGGCTCTATGGTGCGGTCGGCGTGTTACTCGCGTTGCGCGAGGTTGAACGCAGTGGTCAAGGACAAGAGATTGACGTCGCGCTTTTCGAGTCGATCTTTCGAGTATTGGATGAGGTCGCAACGGTCTACGCAAAACACGGTATCGTACGTACTGCCGAAGGTGTCGGCACACGCAACGCCTGTCCGCATGGCCACTTCCCCTGCGCGGATGGAAAATGGGTTGCCATCGCTTGCACCTCAGATCGGATCTGGGCGCGCATGGCGAACAATGTTTTGCACCTTCCGGAACTCGCGCTCAGCCATCCGACAACCCAAGATCGTCTTGCGGATCGCGATCTCATCGACTCAAGCGTTGAAAGTTTCACGAAGCAATACTCAATGGTCGAAGTCGTCAATCGATGTACCGCAGGGGACGTCCCGTGCGGTGCGATAAATTCAATCGCCGATATATTCGAAGATGAACATTTCGCCGCGCGCGGTATCTTGAAAGAAGTACTGCACGAAACACTTGGTAATCTTGTCGTACCTAACGTGCTCCCGCGACTCTCAGCAACCCCGGGTCGTATCGATTCACTCGGACCCGCATTAGGCGACTGGAACGGTGAAAAGTTACGCGAATTGCTCAACGATGATTCGGAAATTAGACGACCGAAACGTGATCGCGAAAATTAGGGATCCACAAGCATTAACTTTAGCCTCGAACAAATTACCGTTCTTGAACAAAAGTTGGTCTGGGATACCGACTACAGCACCTCAGCTTATTGGATCAGAGTACCCATCGCGGTGGTGCGCACCTTAGTGTACGTCTACCGAGAATTCTCTGGCGGCGTGCTTAATTTACGTGCGATGAGTTTGGTTTACACGACGATTCTGTCGCTCGTGCCACTGCTCGCGTTCAGCTTCTCGGTGCTGAAGGGCTTTAGCGTGCAGAATCAGGTTGAGCCGCTGCTGCTCGAGTATTTCGCTGCGCTAGGTCCAGAAAAATCTATCGAGATATCGACGCGCATCGTCGAGTTCGTGAACAACATCGACGTGCGCGTTCTCGGCGCCTTCGGCTTAGGCTTGCTGGTCTACACGATCATTACTTTAATGCAAAAAAGTTGAAACTGCATTTAATTACACCTGGCATGTTCCGACAGAACGAACATTCGCCGAGCGCTTCGCGACGTTTATTTCCGTGCTCACTGTGGGACCCTTGTTAGTCTTCGCGGCGCTCGCGATCACAGGTTCATTAATGAATAACGCCGTCATGGAGATGATCACGGCTTACGAACCGTTTGGTATGATCGCGGCCGTAGCCGCGCGGATGACGCCGTATATTTTAGTTATCAGTGCGTTCACATTTCTATACGTTCTGATCCCGAACACCAAGGTCCGGTATTTTCCAGCTTTCGTCGGCGGCGTCGTGGCTGGGATTTTGTGGGAATCGGCCGGCTACGTTTTCGCCTATTTCGTCGCCTCGGCGACGAAATATCAGGCAGTGTATGCGACTTTTGGCACGGCCTTATTTTTTATGATCTGGTTATACCTCAGTTGGCTGATATTGCTGGTTGGTGCAAGCATTGCTTACTACGTGCAACATCCCAATATCGTGATCGCTCGCGCGCGAAAATGGCGATTCAGTTACGCGACATTTGAAGGTGCGGTGTTGGCTGCACTGGTGCGGATAGTGAGGCGACACTATGCCAATGAATTGCCGTTAACCTCTGAATCCCTAAGTCATCTACAGCAAGTGCCACCCGAGATGACCGACCAAGTGCTGTCCGTTTTAGAGACTTCGCAAATCGTCAAACGCACGGCGGACACCCCCTCGCGGTATTTGTTGTGCGTGCCTCCGGAAGAAACGCAGGTCGCGAGCGTCGTGAAAAAGCTTCGAGAATTTCAAAAAATTGGTTCGCGAAGAGTCGAACTCGCCGCCGACCCAGCAATGGAGTTATTGCGTGCCAAGATAGACCAAGGTGTTCAGCAAGCGCTCGGCGATTTGTCACTCAAATCGCTTGCCGAGATCGCGCCTGCTTGCGAGCCTGAGACCCAACCATAGTTCGCTAAGGCTCGAACGCGGCTCATCGGATGAATGTCGCTAAGCTCTAGGTTGCGGACGCTGTTTACTCAACCGCGCGCAACGCAGATTCTTGTTTTATCTCCGGATGTTTCGGCGCCGTTAACTGCGGCGTCTCAGGAACTTGGCAACCAACCGGGCAGCAACGACCTGGCTGAGTGTTACACGTCGGCCGGCCGGATTCGGCAAGGATGCCGTGATCGAGCAGCCGCTCAGCGAGAGCCGCACGCTCTTCGAGCGGATAGTAACGGTAAATCTCGCGGCGCATCGCTTCTGGTGAACCACCGCCACGCAAGCTGATCACTGAGTACCAACCAGCCGTATTAGACGCAGTGAGATCTTCCATCAAGCGAGAGACTTCGATCCGATAGTTATGTGGTATGTCTTCGCGCGTCTGTAACATGCTCGCCAAATCGCCCCGCGTTTCGGGGTTGTGATCTTCATCAGGTCCCGGCAACGTCACGATGAGTCCGCCTGAGACATCATGCGCGAGTCGATGCATGTCGTAAATCTGACTAGCGAGAAGCAGCTTGCCCACATTCGCAAAGACGCCATCCGGTTGATATACACCTGACGGATCCTTAATGCCGTATACCGAAGCAGCGACCCCACAGGCGTAGAAACCTTCGACAATTTTGATCAGTTCAACGAGATCATTGCGTAGGTGTGGAGACTTATCCGGGTCAAGCCCGTTCGACTCAATCATCAACACGCCGGTACCGATTAGTAGATCACCAAAGCCAGCTCGCGCGCCAATACAGGTATGACGATGGTGTGTCGCATAAGTAGAGGTAAGAAACTGCGAGTGCTGCCATTCGCCAGCAAGAAACACTCTATCCCACGGCACGAATACATCGTCAAAGATGGCGACACCTGTCGACTGACCATATTTAGCGCTAAATTTTGCGGTACTTTCGCCTGGCCGACCGGCCGACCGGCCGACCGGCCGGCCGAGCAACGATGGTCATGTTTTCTGCGTCGATCGGTACGGCGCAACAAACGGCAAAGTCGCGATCCGCTTCGGTCATGTTGCGGCACGGCATGACAAGTAATTCGTGCATATAAGGCGCGCCAGTAATGATCGCTTTGGCACCGCGGATCACGATGCCGTCTTTGCGGCGCGATTTAATATGCACGTAGGAATCCGGATTCGGTTGGTCGCTTGGTCTGAGCGACCGATCGCCTTTGCCGTCAGTCATCGCGACGCCTACAGTGAGATCGTTGTCGTGTACGTGATCCAAATAAGCAAGAAAGCGTTGGTGGTATTCGCCGCTCGTGCCGCCGTCGATTCGATGGGTTGCTTGATGGATAGCATTTGCGGCATCGTGCGTTAGATAGCGCTGCGCGCATCCGCTTTCACGGCAGACCAAGCGTACGGCTTCAAGCTTACTCAGCAAGTCTTGCGGTTCTTCGTCGATGGCAAGCATGCGGTTGACGAGTTTTCCGTTTCTGTGGTACTGGGCGGTCATGAGATGGCGATAGCGCTCATCGAGCGCAAAATCGTAATTGATACCAACGGCGGCGATGCCGGGTGCGAAACGCGGTTCGTCCACAACGCTCTCGACGCGATCGCCATTGATAAAAACGCGCGGCTTATAGCGACGCAATGATTCTCGGTAATCGGCGGCTGACATCAGCATGGTCGGTCTCCAGAAAATTTAGGTTCGAGTTAGTGCATTTGCCAGGCGTTCAAGATCGGGTTCGTGTTCCAAGTTGAGCACGATCTCCATTAACGTTTCGGCATCAGCTTGACTAATTGTTAACGTCGCATTGCCGAGAAACTTGTCGATTATGTCTTGGTCCGACATTGGGTTTTCGGCCGATCCTCGATTCATTTGTTCTCGATGGTGCAGCAGCCGACCGTCGTAGGTCAGGATATCAATTGCACCAGAATAGTAATCCGGATAAGCGGAATCGGGATCGGGGCGATAAGATGTTTTCGCGCAGAGACTCAGGATCTCTTTATCGTTGAGTACCTCATCTGCCAATTCCGCTAATCCGAATCGATCACGGACAAATGTTGCAGCAATGAGATAATTCACGCTGAATTGCGCGTCGTAAGAATTTTGCGGGTGAATTTTGTTAGCTGCGGGTTCGCAGATCACTGGGATTTCACTCTCATGCACATAAGCCACGATGCTTTCGATATCCTTGGTTTTTAAATCGTGTTTTTCTTTTAGGGCTAACGCGGCGTCGGCGAATGCATGAGTCATATGGCACGCTGGGTAGGGTTTAAACGCGATATTGAGCATTTCCCAAATCTCACCGAGACTGGACGTCAGCGTCCGTGCATTAATCACGGCATCCGGGTGTGTGTGAGATGGAAATAACCCGTAGCGCCCAAAGTAAGGATCGCGTGGACCGAAGAACCCATGTTTTGCCATCACTACAGCCGTCTGCGCGCAAACGCTTGCCCAACCAGGATGGCTGCGCTTCGTCCAGGCACCGTCGTCCAAAAATTGCATGCTTCCGGCCGCTTTCGACAACACAATACCTTGCGCATCGCGTAACTGCGCTGGATTTAGACCATACAAATAACCAGCGCATAAAGTACTACCGAACGCGCCAACCACGCCGGTTGGATGAAAGCCTTTGTGATGAAAGCCACCACGCGCGGCGGCGCCAATGCGACTCGCGGATTCCGAACCAATAATGAATGCGGCCAAGGCTCGCGCTCCACTAGCGCCCTGCGCGAGCCCTGCGATCAGCATCGTCGGTACCGTGCTCGCCGAGGTATGCACAACTGCTTCACTGTGCGTATCGTCGAAATCGAGTCCGTGGATCAGAATGCCATTGAGGTGTGCTGCATCACGTTGGGGCAAGCGTAACTTCGAGCCGATGATCGGGAAGTCGCCAGGGCCGCCGAGTTCGTTAATTGCGGCCGTCGCGCTTTGCGCGAATGCGTAGTTTTTCGAGGCGAGACCGATGCCAAATGCATCGAGGATGCTGAGTTTTGCGCGTTCTACGACGTTGTCCGGAACGTGATCGATATCGAAAGTGTAGACAAACTCCGCGAAGCACGCTGCTGCATCTACTGTCGGGTCTTGATTTGCGCAAGCGACGTTCACTGTGGTTAACCGTTGCGCATCACCGAGTCATAAACGTCGACGATGCGTTGTGCTTTTTCCACAATTGGGTAGTCAACGAAATAGCCATCAACTTGAATAGAGGCAAGACCTTGCGCTTCAGCTGCTTCGAAACTCGAAATTATTTTGCGCGCCCACACGGTTTCTGCCTCGCTTGGCGTAAACGCGCGATTAGCCGCCGCTACTTGGTCTGGATGAATGCACAGCTTACCTTGAAAGCCAAACTCGCGGCCTTTTTGTGCCGAGCGATCGAAATGCTCGGGTTCTTTGATATGGATAAACACGGTGTCTATTGGCGCTTCTATATTCGCCAAGCGCGACGCCAGAACCACTTCGGCACGCACTGCGGACAATTCCTCTTCCCCAAACGTCCACTGAATGTTCAGGTCGCGCGTGTAGTCACCACCACCGAAAGATAAACGTTTGAGTCTTTCGCTACTCGCAGCGATGCTGCGTGCGTTCGAATGGCCGAGAGCAGTCTCAATAATCGGTAAGAGATCGACCGAACCAATGGGCAAGCCGTGACGTCGCTCCAGGTTTGTCAGCATCCAATCAACTGCTTGTAAATCCGCCGCACGCTCAACTTTGGGCAGCATGATGCCATCCAACCACGGGCCGACGACTTCCTCGAGATCGTCAAAGCAGTATTGCGTGTCGATGCTGTTAACTCGGACGTAGCCGCGGCACGAGCGGGCATTTTTCAGTGCGGCAACGACGATCGCGCGCGTTGCAACTTTTTCCGCAACAGCGACCGCGTCTTCGAGATCTAGGATCACGGCGTCGGCACCCGTCGTAAAGGCTTTCTCGACTCTGCGCGGATGATTGCCTGGCGTAAATAAATAACTACGATTCGGTTGCATGGGATAGTGAAGATCCTTAAATTCGGCGGAGTCCCAGCATCTTAGCAACCTGGGGATAGGGCGACTATAGTGGCAAAGCGTTCGGTAGTTGAAGTGCTCGATTCCTCACCTTATGGGATCCGCAATGTTCATATAAGGACGCCCGTGCATCTGAGTTCGTGAACGTGATCAGAAAGAAACTGCCTGATTGATTGGTTCTCAACGACTACAATCAGCGTTTGCGAGCGGCCAATTTGAAAATTATTCTGACGAGATTTAGTCAACATGAAATTCGGTGTTTTTTTACCCAACGGCAGCAACGGCTATATTCCGTCTGCTGGCAGCCCGGTTTATTTGCCCACGTTCGAGCACAACAAGCAGATCTCGATTGAGGCCGAACGACAGGGCCTCGATTTCGTTCTTTCGATGATGAAGTTTCGCGGATTCGGCGGCGAGACAGGTTATTGGGACGCGTGCTTGGAGTCGTTCACATTAATGGCAGCAATTGCTGCGGCAACCGAAAAAATCGGACTGTTTCCTAGCATATCCCTGCTGAGCCAGCATCCGGCTTATGTGGCGCGCATGGTTGCGACGATCGATGACATTAGCGGTGGCCGTTGTGGCTTAAATATCGTCACGGGTTGGAATAAAGCGGAGTACGAACAGATGGGCCTGTGGCGGGGTGATGACTACTACGTAGAACGTTACGAATACGCCGCCGAATATCTTTCGATACTCAGGCAACTGTGGCGCGATGGTACCGCAACCCATAAGAGTAAATACTTTGATTTGGACGATTGCAGTTGTCTGCCTAGGCCACAAGTGGAGATCCCCATCGTTTGCGCTGGCCAATCGCCGCGCGGTAAACAATTTGTCGCCGATGTCGCAGATCAGCAATTCGTTATGACGGATGTAAAAAAGCTCAAGGAAAGTGTCGTAGATATCAACGAGCGGGCAGCAAAAGCGGGGCGCAAAGTCGGGATTTATGCTTTGTTCCACATGATCGCTTCTGATACGGACGCGCAAGCCACGCGTATTGGCGAGGACATTATCGCGAAAGCTGACAATGGTGCCTTACAGAATATTCTCGCGAGCGCCAATCTCGATACCAATACGGGCGGTACTAGCGATCAACTGAAAGCGGGTCTCAACCAAACTATCGACGATGGAAATTTAGCGTTTATGGGGATCCCGGTCATTCACGGTTCGTTCGCCACGGTGGCCGAAAAAATCGATCAGATCGGGGAAGAAACAGGCATCGACGGCATGCTATTTAGCTGGCCTGACTTTGTCGGCGGGGTGCGCGATTTCGGCGAGCGAATAAAACCGCGACTCGCTTAGTCGGGATCCGGCGTCGCAACGATACATAAAGCAAATGTTAAATAGGTCCGATGGCGGTAAATAATTCCAAAGTGGCTGAGTTGAAAAAAACCTGCGAGTTGCAGAACCATCATATGGACTCTACGCGTTGGGATAATTTTAGTTATCGCGACGGAGATATCGTGATCGGTACGTGGTCAAAATCTGGCACGACTTGGTTGCAGCAAATAGTTGGTCAATTCGTGTTTGCCGGCGCTGAGAATATTCCGGTACTGGAGGTTTCCCCGTGGCTTGATTATCGGGCGACGCCAATTGAAGCTGTCTATCGGGCACTCGAAAAGCAGCAACATCGGCGCTTTATAAAAACCCATTTGCCGGCTGATGCGCTGAATTTATCGCCTCTTGCTAAGTACCTCTATGTCGCTCGCGATGGTCGCGATACCGTGTGGAGTTGGTACGAATTTCACTGCACTTATACGGATTCAGTCTACGACGCGATCAACGACACTCCGGGTCGCATGGGCCCGCCGTTCGAACGGCCCGGGCCGGACGTGGTTGAATACTTCCACCAGTGGTTGGATGGAAACGGTTATCCGGCGTGGCCGTTTTTTGCCAATATTCAATCTTGGTGGGACGTTCGCAATCAAGATAACATCATGTTGCTGCACTTCAATGACTTGAAGGCGGATCTCGAGGGCGAGATGCGTAGGATCAGCGACTTTCTGGGCTTTAGTTCCACGATCGGGATTGGCCGCAAATGGTCGAGCACTGTACGTTCGACTATATGAGAAAGAACGCAGATCAACTGACGCCACGGCTTGCGGCTCGGTTTGTTGGCGGCGCACACAGCTTGATCAATAAAGGCACGAACGCGCGTTGGCGGGAAACCTTATCGCAGAGCGACCTTCAAAAATATCAATCTTTTGTCACTAAGCATCTGAGCGAGGACTGCGCCAACTGGCTTGCGACGGGGCAAGGATAATCGGATCTGTTCCCGTTCCATGCGGGTACCGCTTTGAAAATACGAGCATTTCCGTAGTTTCACTGCTCGCTAACTGATTGATATCCATTATTCTTCATGATCCGAACGTGAACAATTTCACTCATCCCTCGCCAGTGTGAGAGGCGTTCGAACCGCTCACAGAAAAGCGGGAGAAATGCTCGGGATTGCGTGTAATAATGTAACCTACGCCCGTTACCACAACAAATTATAGGTGAGTACCAATGAGCAAGACTTGGGATAATGACAAAGTTATTCGCGTCGACATGACAAGCATGTCCGTGACCGTTGATAAATTCAAAGATGAATGGAAATTACTGGGTGGCCGCGCGTTGTCTGCCAAGGTGATGCTCGAGCAATGCGACCCAACTTGCGACCCGTTGGGCCCGGACAATGTTCTCGTTTTCGCCCCTGGCACATTAAGTGGCACCTCCGCGCCAACCTCTGGCCGAATTTCGATGGGCTGCAAGAGCCCGCTTACTGGCGGTATCAAAGAAGCGAACGCGGGGGGGAATCCCGGCCAAGACTTAATGAAGATCGGCTACCGCGCGATCATCGTGACTGGGCAACCTGCGGATAAAAATAAACGCTGGGGGCTTCGCGTCTCAGGCGATAAAGTCGAACTCGTTGCGGCAGATGAGCACAAAGGGATGTGGAATTACGCTTTGTGCGAAAAGCTGCTGTCGACTGAATCCAAAAGCGCGTCCGTCATTTCGATCGGCCCAGCTGGCGAGATGATGCTCAAAGGCGCCTCCATCGCATGTACTGATAGCGATAGAGCGCGTCGACCAGCTCGCCAAGCGGCGCGCGGCGGCGTCGGTGCAGTGATGGGTTCAAAATGTTTGAAATGGATCCTCATCGATCCAGGTAAAGCCGCGACACGCAAGCCTACGGATCGCAAAGCGTTTGCGTCCTACATGAAACAATTCTCGCAAGATTACTTGTCGACCCGACACGTGAACTTCAAATACGGAACCAGCGCCGTCGTGCCGGCTGCCAATATGCTGCATACGTTTCCGTATAAGAACCGTACAGAAGGTCGCAATCCAGAATTCGAAAAGCTCGATGGTGCGCGGATCAATGAATCCTTCGCAACGCGCGGCGGTGAAATGCATAACTGTATGACTGGCTGTATCGTGCAGTGCTCGAACATCGTGCACGACGAAAACGGTGAGTATCTTACTTCTGCACTCGAATTCGAAACGCTCACCTTACTTGGGTCGTGCTGTGCGATTAACAATTGGGAAGACGTTGCGGACCTCGATCGACTATGTGACGAACTTGGTCTCGATACGATCGAAACGGGCGCTGCGATTGCCGTCTACATGGATTCAGGTGGCATGGAGTGGGGCGATGCTGAAGGCGCGAAGAAGCTCTTGAGCAAAGAAATCGCCGAAGGCACGGATCTGGGCAAATCGATTGGGCATGGTGCTTTGTCGATCGGTACCGCACGTAAGCACCATCGGATCCCGGTCGCCAAAGGACAGGCAATGCCAGCTTGGGATCCGCGCCCACTGAAAGCCACTGGGATCACCTACGCGAGTAGCGCGATGGGTGCAGACCACACCGCTGGACTCGTCATCGACCCGAAAATCACGGGCCATGCTGCCGTCGTCGCGTCGCAAGAAATTCAGGTCATTAACGCGATCTGCGATTCCACCGGATTTTGCATGTTCCTCGGCCCATCAATCGATGAGACTCGCCAATTCTTCACGCCGTTTTTCGGCGAAGAGATAACTGCGCAAACCATTGCTGATATCGGCTGGGACTGCTTGCAGGATGAGTGGGCGTTCAATGACCGGGCTGGCTTCACCGTTGCAGACGACGACATGGCGTCGTGCATGCGCGACGAAGGAATCGGACCCGATCATGCGATGTTGTTTGATATCTCAAGTGAGCTAATCGCACAGGCGAAAATCCGCCAACCCGCGACGGAAAAATTCTTTTCTAAGTCGCCAGCGGGCTAACGGTTACGCAACGGTAGTTTTAAACCTGCCAATAGAAAACGCCGCCATTGTGCGGCGTTTTTTTTGAGAAACTCTAAAGTTGTATTTGCCTAACTCGTGAGTGCCGCTTCTGTATCCGGATCGCCCGCGATACGGCTATGCCACATGATCCGAGCTTGGTCCATGGGCCAAGGCGTGGCCTGATGCATAAGGCGTCGATTGTCCCAAATGACAGCATCACCTGCTGCCCACACGTGATGGTAAGTTCGCGGCCGTTGGCACGCGAAGTCGACAAGTTCTTGTAACAAGCGGTCCGATTCATCGCTGTCGTATCCGACGATGTCATAGGCGTGTCGTCCGATGAGCAGGTTCTTGCGACCCGTTTCGGGATGAATTTTCACTAACGGCCGCACCGAAATCGGACCGTCATGGAAACCATAGCCGTTATAACCCTTGTCCATGTTGAGCCCGGTCCCCCGATGAGATCCTTTCTTGCCTTCGTGACCGACCTTGGCCTGGCTGTGGTAGAGCGAATGATGCGCGCGCAGCTTCTCAATTTTGCGAACCGTCGCATCGTCGAGCGCGTCGTACGCGGCGCGCATATCGGCAAATCCGGTTGTCCCGCCAGACTGAGGTACAACCTCGGCAGTAAATACGGCGTCCTTCGCTTGCACTGGCATATAGGTGCTGTCGTGGTGCCATCCCATGTTGCCTTTGAGGACCTTCACGACATCGTCCGTACCGTCGTCTGGTCGCAGCGTCCCGTCGGCCCTGACATTGCTGAGCGGCGCAATATCAAATTCCAAAGTACCGAATCGATTAGCTAATTTGATCTGCTCGTCGCGGCTTAGGAATTGATCCGAAAAGATGAGCAGGCCGTGATCCAACCAGCGCGCGTAAATCTCCCGAAATACGTCGTCATCGATATCGCGTAAGTGGACACCGCTTACACGGGCCCCAAAACTTGCGTCGAGTGGTTCGAAATTGAGTGTTCCAAGGCTCACGGAAGTTCTCCTGATTCGATGAAGTGATCTCGCTAGAAAATAGTCCCCAAGCTGAGGTGGGTCAAGGATCCTCAATCGTCCGGGCATTTTCCCCGGACCATTGACGGTAAATTAACGGTCCGCACTTTAGGAACATAATGGCCAAAACTCGTACCACCTATGGCACTGGAACCGGGCTTCACATTGCTTTAGCTGCGCACCATATTCGTCCGCCGTACGTTTCACTTGGTTGGCAACGTTGATTAATTTTGGTTTCTTCTTATAGCTACCGCGTTTGTAGCCAGCGCGTCCTTCGTGATAAGCGAGATACAATTCGCGCGTGTTCCATTTTGAAATACTAAGTTGTTTATGCGTCTTGTCGTTGTACCAGCCAATAAAATCGAGCGCGTCTTCCATGTCGCCGCGGCTGCGCCAAAATCTGCCGCGTTCGGCTTCATATTCGCCCCAAACAGGATCTTGAGCCTGGGCGTAGCCAGTCGCTGAAGAGGGACGTCCTAAGGGAATAAAAAGGAACCAATTGAACGGCGGTTTGGCGTTCTTACGAAAACTCGACTCGTGACGCACGAACGCCATTTGTGTCTGAATTGGCGTGCCCCAAGTCGATTGGGATTGCTTCGCGTAGTCGTACCAATCAGGGTGTTGTTCAAACACGGCACACATATCGTGCTGTTGTTTCGGCGGGGTGCCGGCGCAGCTGGACACGATTGTCAGCAAGAACAGTACAGCGATCGGCGAAACTTGTTTTACCGATGCCAACTCAGCCAGGTCCGATAAGATCTGTCGCATAAATCACATTCGATTCGTTCAGCCCACTGTGAACGATTAAGCTTGTCGGCGCCACCTAAGAGCCTGCCAGTGTGAATTGATCCAGCGCTCTAAGTGTTAGTTCCGGTCGCCGCTGAGATACACTCAGGCCTCACTACCTATTCCAATATTGTGCATCGAGGATGATATGACAACACAAGCCGCTGCCTTCGTGGGATCTATACCTGAGAATTACGATAAAGGTCTTGGCCCGCATATTTTCGCAGGATACGCCACTGATTTAGCGGAGCGCGTTGCCACGCGCAGGCCACGACATGTACTGGAACTCGCCGCGGGCACGGGCATTGTGACGCGGCGCTTGCGAGATGCCTTGTTACCTGAGTGTCACTTGACCGCCACCGATCTAAATTCTCCAATGCTTGAAGTAGCTAAGACGAAGTTCAACCCGGACGACGCGGTTAGCTTTGAAACAGCCGACGCAATGGTGTTGCCTTACGCGGATGCTCAATTTGATGTCATCGTCTGCCAATTCGGCGTGATGTTTTTCCCTGATAAGATCCGTTCTTATCGCGAGGCGTATCGCGTATTGAAACCCGGCGGCAGCTATTTATTAAATATTTGGGATTCGCTGGACGTCAATGGATTCGCACAGATAACTCAAGATGTTGTTGCCACTTTTTTCCCAAACGATCCGCCGGCTTTTTACGAAGTTCCGTTCGGATATTCAGATCCGGTGCTAATACGCTCGGAAATTCTAAGTGGTGGCTTTGACAAGGTAGACGTTGAACATTTACCACTTCGATCGACGATCCCATCAGCCGATAATTTTGCTCAGGGACTCGTTTTTGGGAACCCCTTGCACGATGAAATCGTGTCTCGCGGCGGCGATCCGCAAGCCGTTCGAGCAGCGGTGTCGAGTGCCATCGAGCTCCACCTAGGTTCTGAGCTGTCGATGCAGGGCTTGGTCGTGCACGCGCGAAAAGATTAGTTAGCAAAATCGGTGAAGTCATGTACCTCATAATGGATCATGTGAGCTAGCGAGGTCGTAATTGAGGAAAGTCAGGGTGACGAAATAAGCTGCTCGGTTCTGCGAGCGCCATTTTCTTTAATGGATGTCGACCGCCGTCGTCGTGTTTGAGTCCATCGACATTTGCCATGCCATCGTGCGGACGCGCGGCGACCCAGGCATCATCACCAAAGAACCGTAACGATAAAGTTCGCCGGCGAATGCCGGCGCGTGTTTGCGCGCCACCATGCAACACCGCCGGGTGGAAGACCACGACGTCGCCAGGTTCCATTGCCCATGACAGGATCGGAAAATTATCTCGCGCAGCGTCTACATCTGGTAGTTGGGGCCACTGTTCGGCGTCGAATAAATTCGCAGCAACGTCATCGGGGTTAAATGCGCTCGGATTGTACAAGGGCCCAAGATGCGACCCTTGAATGAACTCAAGCGAATCTTCTTTGGCCACTCGGTCCAAGCACGTCCACATCACGGCGAGGTGAGTGCCGCTGGCTGGCAAGTACGGTAGGTCTTGATGCCAAGGTGTGCGGCGCGTATTGGCGCCATCTTTTAGCCAGATCTGTTCGTACATCAACCAGATATTTTCGCAATCGAATAAAGTGGCAGCAATGTCCGCGACGTTTGTCTCGCACAGAAATTCGCGATAGGCCGGAAAGGAATCAGGATTCGCTTGGTCTTGATAAAACGTGCCCGGGGTTCCCAGAAGGACGGCTCCGGCGCCGGGGCCAGGGTTTTCTAAAGTCCAATTGAAACATTGTTCGGCGAGCGCTAAGCACCGCCGATCCAGCGCCCCTGGTATGAAGACCGCGCCATCGTCGCGATACTGTGATCGCAAATGCGCAGCGCCGGTATTTGAACGCATAATTACCTCCATCACGAGTCTTCATCGAGGCTTATCAGTGTAGCAGGACGGTACCGACCAGGCAGTCCGCTTGATTGCGAACTGCCAATCATTTGGATTAGTTGATAATCTCAAACGACACGCTCAACTCACGAGTCTATTGAGAGCTTATTGTTATGCGCATTGAAGATGACCAGTCGCGTTTGCCGATCAAGATCGATTCGACGAGTAACGGGGAATACGCACCACTACGCCTGCCGAAGATCAATGTCCTCGGCAATTCCCTAGCGCGCGAAACGATATCGAGATGCGCGGTTCGCTTGAACGTCCAGCGGCGACGTTTTTTGCACACAGCGTGTGCAGCGGCGGCGACACTGTTCTCGTTTAATTCCGTCAATTCTGCGGCTGGCCGCCAAGGCGGCAGTTTTGCCGTCTCCGAAGAGTCCTTGCTTGATAATGAATTGGCAATGCAAGAATTGGGTGGCAACGAGTTCATCTTCGATGCGCAAGGTCACTATGTCGTACCGCCAAGCTTAGTCAGAACCTTAAAACCCGGTTGTCGCAACGATCATCGACTATTGAGCCGCGACTACATGCGGTGTCTCGGCGCTGACGCCTTTATTAAGGACGTTTTTCTCGATAGCGACACGGATATGATGATGTTCTCGTTCGTCCCATCATTGCGTTCTGAAGAACCGTTAACGATTGCCGAGGCGGCCGCAACACGTGAAATCGTCGAGCGCATGGGACGCCATCATCGATTGCTCATCCATGGTCGAGTCAATCCGAATCAAGCGGGCGATCTAGAAAGCATGGATGAGCTTGCCGAGCGCTGGGGCATTTCCGCGTGGAAATGCTACACACAATGGGGACCCCACGGGCGCGGCTTTTTTCTCGACGATCCGATCACAGGTATACCGTTTATCGAAAACGCCGTGCGACTCGGGATCCGCAATATTTGCATTCACAAGGGGATCCCGTTCGGGAAGCGCTCCTACGAGCATTCCTTATGCACTGATATCGGCCGAGTCGCAGCGCGATTTCCGAACGTGAATTTTTTGGTATATCACTCGGGCTATATTCCGGGTCGCGCAGAAGGTCCTTACGATCCGACGCGCGGCGAAGGTGTCGATGAATTAATCCGCTCCGTACTCGACGCTGGCTTAGGTCGACACAGCAACGTTTATGCAGAACTAGGGACGACGTGGCGTTTGCTGATGCGTGACCCAGTCGAGGCGGCGCACTGTCTCGGCAAACTCGTCAAGTATTTAGGCGAGGATAACGTACTGTATGGCTCGGATAGCGTATGGTACGGATCGCCGCAAGACCAGATCCAGGCATTTAGAGCGTTCCAGATCTCAGCCGAATTTCAGGAGCGCTTTGGTTACCCGGCCATGACAAAGCTATTACGGGCAAAA
This sequence comes from Pseudomonadota bacterium, assembly GCA_027618655.1. Classification (GTDB taxonomy): domain Bacteria; phylum Pseudomonadota; class Gammaproteobacteria; genus UBA11873. The sequence goes on from JAQCEL010000005.1 coordinate 28,755, forward strand.
ATTTTCGGCCTAAACGCTGCGCGCGTATACGGCATTGAGTTACCTGAGGTGCTTCAACGAGCTCGCGGTGATGCTGTGGCGAGCGCGCGCGAAGAATATCGCAATGCGCCGGTCCCGCACTTCGGCACATATGGCCCACGAACGCGACGTGAATTTATCGATTTAATGAAGCGACAAGGCAATAATGGTGCGAGTTAATCTAAATAGGTGCGCTTGTGTCGAACACATTAGATAAAGTTAAGTCCCTCGCAGCTGAGTATCGTCGTGACGGCGCAATTTGCGTACCCAATGTGTTGGATAGCACTGCTCTAGCTGAGGCCGAGCGTTACTACAATTGGAGCATCACTCATCCCTCGCCGTCCGCTTGCGAGTTTTTTGAAAACGACGACGGCACGTTCTATCAGGATCAGTGTCATCCCGACGCCGCGATTAATTATCGCGAATTTCTCGAACAGACGATCTTGGCCGACGTGGTAGCAGCGCTCTGGGGAACCGACGAAGTGTGGTTCCTCTATGAACAAGTATTCTTAAAAGAGGGCACGAAAACGCGACGCACGCCGTGGCATCAAGATTCGTCCTATCTTGCGCTAGACGGTGAACACATTGCCGTTGTCTGGGTTAATTTCGATCCGGTCCGCAAGGACCAGTCCTTAGAGTTCGTACGTGGCTCGCATTTGACGACCTTATACGATGGTTCCGCCTTCGATGCGGATGATCCGACGAAACCGGTCTATGGCAAAGGCTTGCCGAGGTTGCCGGATATTGAATCTGATCGGGCGAATTGGGACATTGTTTCGTGGGCAGTAAATCCCGGCGATGTGGTCGTGTTTCATCCGTCGACTTTGCACGGCGGTTCACCAACAGATGGCCTGCGCCGGCGTACGTTGTCCTTGCGGCTCTTTGGGCCAGATGCGGTATATGCGGTTCGACCGAAGCCCGCACTCGCGCCATTAGTCGCTGGACTGCATGATAATTTCACTGCCGGGCAAGCTTTCCGGCACGTCGCTTTCCCGCGCCTACGTCCAACTCCCGCAGGCTTCGAACAGGTGTCATCCGCGCGTGCGCACACGGTGTCCGTGAAAACGCAAATGCAAGCGGGAGCGATCGACTAATTTGCGGCGGGCACGCAGTAATTTTCGAGCCCGCGGGCCATCGAAAACAGACGCTGTGCAGAACACTCAGCGATCCGCTTCGCAGCCGCGAACCATTTACGGTCGCAAGCTAACATCGCGTGAAAAATTGCCGGAACCCCGGTTAGCGAATATTCTCCGATCTAAACGGTATTGAGACATTTCAAAAGCTAAGGTATTTTTCACAACCACGGACCCGGGGATCGGGTCTATGTCCGTTGAGGAAATTCAACGGATTTATGATCCTTCAGACACGCAAAGTCGATCCCGAGGGATTAATCACCAATCCAAAATCTGACGACGACCCCAAATGGACGAGATCGACGCGCTAAAAAGACAAGTAGCGGAACTCCGTGCTGAATTAGTCAAAACGCAAGCGCAAGCGCGCGAGCAACGCGAATCATTTAACCAGCTCCTCGCGGAGCGTGAAGTATCCGAGTCGCCGAAAAAATCTGAACGCAAACGTGGAAATCGCGAACGTGGCGCGTTTGACAGTGCCTCAGGAATCGATAGTCAACGCGCGCCGCGCAATAGATCCGGATCATCGAGTAGACGTCGCCATTGGAACCGAGTAACGGATCGGGTGCTGCGGTCGATTGCAATTGGTGCCTTTGTACTCGCGGTTTGTGGGATCCTCGGTACCGTGATTTACTCATTCAGTGCTTCCGATTCCCAATCTGAAATCGAGATTTCGCAACCTGAGTGATTTGTTTGATAACGTCGATGCTGCTAGCAATTGATGGAACATTTTGAGTATGAAAAACGACCGTGCGGCGTTTTACCTCCGCACTCGCAATCACTGCTATAACGTTGTTCTCAAACGTGAGGTCAAGAAGTCCGCGCAAAGCGCGAGACTGATTCAATTACTCAGGTGATTACCTTATAGGCATTGGGTGGGTGTTCGCCACTTGCTTGTTTTTGTGTGGTAACGGCCGAATAATGCGACTACTTAACCGGAGGACCTAGCATGGAAAATACCAACAAAGAATTCGAAATCTTAGGCTTGAACCACGTTGCGATGGTGTGTAGCGATATGGAACGCACGATCGATTTTTATACGAACGTCCTTGGCATGAAGCTCACTAAGTCGTTCGATTTACCCGGTGGTCTCGGGCAGCATTTTTTCTTCAGCATGGGTGGTCGCGAATGTTTAGCATTCTTTTGGTTCACCGAAGCGCAAAAGCGAATCCCTGGTGTGTCCAATCCGCGCGCGAATATCGATCCCGCGAAAGTGTTTGCCGATCCAACCGCGATAACGTCCTCACATGGTTCAATGAACCATTTCGCGTTTAATGTTCCGGCCGAGAAGATCAACGAATACCGACAAAAATTAATCGATAAAGGCGTCGATGTTAGCCCGCTGATGCATCACGATAATTCTGAAATGCAGGCGTCTGACGAAGTCCACGCAGGAACTTGGGTTAGTTCGATTTACTTCCAAGATCCTGATGGGATCCTCCTGGAATTTGCCGCATGGCAACGCGAATTCAGTCCTGAAATGGGCGACGTCGCGGATACTAAGGGCGCGAGACCTGAAGACATTCCTAAGTATCGAAAGATGACTGAGGAATTTGCGAAAAAAATGGCGGAATTAGAACCTGCTTAAGCGCGCAACGACTTTCATTCGGCAATACGTGAGTGGGGAATGAGTGATGGTTCCTCATTCGTCCTCCAATTGATAGACGGATCCGTGCTTGAATCGGCCATGGCGAGCTATGCCCGACGCGCACTAGAAAATTACCCTTAGGCGGGAATTCCCGCAGAACAAGCAAGCCGAGACATCTCGGTTTGCGAACATATTTTTCGTCTATCGGTTGCTCCCTAGCTTACAACTGTTGTTCGCCTCGACCTTTGAGTTCGATAGGAGAAATAGATGCGTCGATGTAACTCGCGCTTAAAGTTCGTGAGTCTCGGCGGATATTTTCTCGGCGTAACCGTTCTAGTAAGCGGCTTCATGTTGACGACCTTGGAATGTCTAGCCGAAATTGATGGGCAGAAATGGCATCACCTCGACAACGGCACGTTTCGAAATCCGCAAGGTAGCGCCGAAGGCACTGCGACAATTGGCGACATGCTGTCGTTTTTTGGGCGGCGTATGCGCGATAAACCGCCACGGGTACCACCCACGCACGTCCTACCTCAAGCGGAGGCATTGAGCGCGTACCACGTGACCGCGGGTCAAGACACGGTAACGTGGTTAGGCCACGCCGCATTTCTGCTGCGCTTAAATGGCAAGACAGTGCTCACGGATCCGTATTTGACCCAACGAGCCGGCCGTCTCGGCCTCGGACCGAATCGTTATGTCGAGCCGGGTTTGGCGCTTGAATCGCTACCGCCAATCGATGTCGTGCTCGTTAGTCATAATCACTACGATCACTTGGACGCTAAAACGATTGAGGCTCTACCAAACAAGGATAGTATCCACGTGGTCGTGCCACTTGGACTCGGCGCGTTCTTCGAACAACGCGGTTATGTGAATGTGACCGAGCGCGATTGGTATGAAAGCACGTCGATTGATGGCATCGAAATTCAGGTGTTACCCGCGATTCATTTTTCTCGACGCGGTGCATTCGATCGTAATCGAAGTTTATGGGGTGGCTTTGCGATTCGGACTCAAGCAGTCAAAATTTTTCATTCTGGCGATACCGGTTACGGTCCCGTATTCAAAGAAATTGGCGAGCGGGCCGGACCGTTCGACTTAGCGCTCGTCGCGATCGGCGCATATCTTCCGAGCAGCATCATGAAAACCGTACATCTCACCCCGGAGGAAGCATTAGAAGTTGTCGAAGACGTCAACGCCAGTGCCGCGATTGGTATGCACTGGGGAACCGTACAACTAACGGACGAGGATCCGTTTGAGCCGCCAGAGCGCTTTCGTGCTGCTGCTAGTGCACGTGGCTGGTTGGCGAATCGTGCGCAGGTCATGCGTATCGGCGAAACGTGGTCCCTGCCAATATTGTCGTCGAATCAGTCTGTGAGGTAGACGCGATCTCACAAATATCCACGGCCGCGCCCGGCGCTATTGACCGCATCGATCCAGGCGTGACGAACGATTAGCTGATTTTGCCTGCGGCCGGCCGGCTCAGCTGAAATAATTTTTGCAAATCGGGTAGTAAAAATCTAAAACCGAAAATGAGATCGTCGAGCGAATTGATCGGCTTCGGAAACCATACCGAGTAGACGCCCCAACGCGAAGAGTCGGCTGGTAGTATCTCGGTGCATTCGCCGCTTCCGATCTGCCACAGGAGATCTGCTCGTGACCCATCCGGTGCGACAACGAAGCCATCGCCGCTGATATCAGGGGCGTTCTCAAGGAACTGGCTGATGGCGCCAAAAAACCATCCCTCGCATTCGCTCACAGCTATAACCGGATAGCCGTGATAAATCACGACCTCGTCGGTACCTGCCACACAACGTTGCTGCCCCGGCTTCGACATAGCAGGCCTTTTTACGAACGCGCTTGAGTTCGGATCAAAATAAAGCGTCGCGATTAGGACGAGCCAAACCGTGATCCGAATATTTTATCGTTTTAGCGATCACGGAAAGCCGGAATAACGTGCTTAGCAAACAGCCCATTAGAAAGTGAACTCTTTTTGGGATCGATTCCCGCGAAGTGTGTGGAGCTGATGAAATCTGTGCAAGTAAATTCCTTACAAAAGGTATCAAGCTTTTCGGCGACTTGCTGCGGTGTGCCAGCCATGATCGCGCCGTCAGCCAAAGCCGACGTGCGAATATCCTCGGGCCGCTTAAACGGCAGTGGTTGATCATCGCCCTCGACGTCAGCTGCTTCACCTAGAACTCGCTCGTAATATCCGAAAACGTGAGCAAGGTGTTGTTGAATATCTTCCCACGCCTGATCTTCAGATTCCGCGCAATAGACCATCCGCAATTGCGCAATTTTGAACTTCGACGGATCGTGACCTAACTTTGCTAGGGTTTCCAAATACAACGGGGCGGGATCGGGCCCTAAGGTCGTCATGAGATTCGCGCCGAATTCGGCCGCACGTCGGATCGCTTTCGGTCCCCGGGCGCCGATCCATAGTGGGGGATGCGGTTGTTGGACGGGTTTTGGGGTCAAAGTTAGTTCTTTGGTTTGAGTGAATTTTCCGTTAAATGTCACTTTATCTTCAGTAAATAAGCGGCGCAGGAGTTCAATGCCCTCCACGAAGCGCGGCGCACGTTCGCTGCGGTCCACACAAAAAGCATTAAATTCGTCGTGTGTGTAGCCCATGCCGACACCAATATCGAAGCGTCCATCTGAAACGATATCTGCCAAGGTAATGTCTTCGGCGGCGCGCACTGGATGGATAAATGGCAACAGCAGAATAAACGTGCCGATACGAATCTTTGTGGTCACGGCAGCAACGGCGGCGGCCATTGAAAGCGACGCTGGATTATAGGCGTCTTCCGTAAAGTGATGCTCGGTGAGCCAAACGTTGTCGTAACCGAGGGCTTCGGCTTCAATCATTTGATCGAGCATCGCGCGATAAAACTTAGCTGGCGGGATGTGCCAACGTTGAGGATTTCGAAAATCGTACATAATGCCAAAGCGCATGTCGTTCTCCCTGGTTGTCGTTGGTTATATTGCGATCGCTACGTTGCCAACAGGCATTTTAGAAATTGGATTCTTGCCACGGTTTACAATTGCCAGTGAGTCGCTAATTGCGAGCAAAGCGCGGGTTAATATAACCTTAGTCCCGAACCGGATCTATTGTCCTCAATTGCAGTTGCATTACACCCATGGATAAACCCACGAGCCGCACCACTTTCGCGTTGTTGCAGGAAATGACCAGCCGCGACCCCGCACACGATTGCGTCGTCGACGGCCACAGACGCTGGTCCTACAGCGACTTTACGCGCGACGTAGAGCGCACGGCGCGCGCGCTACTAGCGCAAAGCATAGAACATGGTGACCGCGTCGGGATCCTCGCGGGCAATCGCGCCGAATGGTTGATCGCGGATTTCGCCATCATGTCGATCGGCGCAATTAGCGTTGGTTTAAACACCTGGTCGAGCGCTAATGAACTCGCTTACCAGCTTGAACATGCTGGCGTTCGATTATTATTTATCGAGCCGACATTTCGCGAACGAAATTTTCTTCAACTCATTGAAGATGCTCGCGCGATTGCGGGCGGCTTCCCTGCCTTAGAAAATCTCGTTGTGCTCGCGGACGACGTCCCGGCGGCACACCCTAGTTGGGAGCGTTTCAACGCGTCTTCGGATCGAGTGAGTGAAGTCATGCTCGCAGCTGCACACGCGCGTGTCGATCCAAACGATGTTGCCTGCTTACTCTACACCTCCGGCTCAACTGCCTTACCGAAAGGTGTGCCGTTGTTACACCGTGGATTGATCGAGAATATGTGGGAAATTGGTGAGCGACAGCAATTGCACGACAACGATCGCTTGTGGCTTGCCGTTTCTCTATTTTGGTCATTGGCTTGCGTTAACGCCTTGTTTGCAGTGCTTAGTCATCGCGGCACGATCGTCTTGCAGCATCACTTTGATGCAGCGCAAGCGCTGCAGCTAATCGAACAAGAACGCTGCACGATATTCTATGGAACACCGAACATGGCGCTCGCGCTCGCCGAACATCCCGATCTCGCGCAACGGAACCTAAGTAGCTTACGCACCGGGGTCACAATCGGCACACCGCCGCAGATCACGCGAGTTGCCGATCTTGGCGTCGCGCAAATTTGTAACGTGTACGGACTCACCGAGGCGTACGGGAATTCGACCGTTACGGAGGCATCTCTCGCACTCAACAAGCGTATCGAGACGGTAGGCCGTGCATTAAATGGCGTCGAAGTCCGAACCGTGAATGCTGATGACGTCGCGCAGCCCACAGGCCAGGTCGGGGAAGTTCAATTACGCGGCAATGTCACCCCAGGGTACTGGAATGATCCCGAGCGAACCGCCGAATCATTTACCTCAGACGGGTGGTTTCGAACCGGCGATCTGGGCTTGCTGGATCAAGAAGCTTATCTCTATTACCGAGGTCGTCTGAAAGAGATGGTAAAGACCGGCGGTATTAATGTTGCGCCGGCCGAAGTGGAACAAGCCCTAAGCACGCATCCGGCGATTGAACTCGCGTTCGTCACCGGGATCCCGGATCCGCGATTCGACGAGACCTTAGCCGCCGTGATCGTGCTGCGTAAAGGACAAACAGCCGATGAAGCGAGCTTGCGCGAGCATTGCCGTGAAACGCTTGCGCCATATAAGACGCCCCGGCATTTTCGATTTGTCGACGCGACGGCATTGCCGTTAACCACCACCGGAAAATTGCAAAGAAAACGTTTGGGTGAATTTTTCGGTGTTGAAACGACCTAAAATTTCCATTGACTGGAGCTAGGCTCCGGCGTTTTATTCGACAACTGGCGTTTGGCCGGCGAGAACCTGGCCGAATATATCTGCATCGACATTGCCGCCGCTCAAAATCACGCCCACGCTTCGTCCTCGCATGCGATCGCGTTCTTGTAACAGCGCCGCCAAGCTTGCTGCGCCCGCGCCTTCAGCCACGTTATGCGTATCACGAAAATAAATTCGCATGGCTTGCGCAACTTCATCGTCGCTAACAGCGACGATGCGTTCTAAGCTATTGGCATAGATATCGAACGCCTCTTGCACAGGTACTCGCACGGCCATGCCTTCGGCGAAGGTTTTCGCCGACGCAGTTTCGACGAGTTGACCCGTCTCAAAGGAGGTCTTCGCCCCGTCAGCTAAGGTCGACACAACACCGACGATTTTCGTCTTTAAACCCAATACATCGCGCGCCGCGATAATGCCGCAAACGCCCGATCCACAACCAATGGGCGCGTAGACCGTGTCTAGCTGCGGCGCGGTTTTAAATAACTCAAAGGCGTAAGTTGCAACCCCGCGCACTAACTCGCGATGAAACGGTGGTACGGGAAATAGAATGTCTGATTCAGCTAAGCGAGCTGATTGTTGGCGTGCTTCGTCGAAATCAGCGCCAAACTCGATAACGGTCGCGCCGAACGCACGCATTGCCGCGTTTTTCTCAAGCGAATTTCCGAACGGCACAACGACGGTCGCGCTGAGACCTGCGGCGAGGGCGGCACGCGCTTGGCTTTGTCCGTGATTGCCGCGCGTGGCAGTGACGATCCCGGTCACCTCGGGGTGGGTACGCCTCAACCAGTCGATAAAGGTAATGCCGCCGCGGATCTTAAACGCATCCGTCGGGGTGTGATTCTCGTGTTTCACCCAAACGTCGGCTGATGCTTTTTCGCAAATCTGCGGCCAGGCATACTGCGGCGTCGGCGGCATCGCTGCGTGGACCAGAGTTACTGCTTGTTCGATTTCGTTAAGTGTAAAGAGGCTCATTGGTTTGAATTAATTTTCCGCAGTTGCTTTTAAGTTTGCTAAGCCCGTTTCAAAATCGCCGCCGACCATTTCGTCCATATCAACGAACACGCTGAATACTTTCGAGGCGAACGGCATGGGACCTTGCATACGCCAGGTCGTCTTAGTGAAACCTTCGTCAGCTTCGAGTCTGAATTCAACGGTGTTGTGGACTTTAAACGGTTCGAGAAAATCGAGTTTTATACTGATTCGCGAGGTCGGTGACATATCGGTAATTTCCATCCGACCTTTTCCTACCTCGCTGTTGCCAGACCATTCGTAAATAGCGCCGACACCGCTATTCGCACCGCTGTATGTGACGACCATCGCTGGATCCTTTTTCACCCACGGCGACCAAGCATTCCATTCGCGCAGGTCGTTAATTTTTTGGAACACAACATCTTGGGACGCCTTGATCTTAATTGAGCGTTCGAGCTGGATGCTGTCTGGCTGAAACGCCGCCAAGGTGACTACTGTGCCGAGCGCGGCAACTAAGATCAGGGCAGCGATTTTCAACATCGGTTTCACCTTATCAACATCTTCCAAAGCGCCTCGCAATGGTAAACATCATTAAAGGATGATGCATCAATCGCCTGTTTGCGGCATTAAAAATTTAAGGATGCACGCGACGTCATCGGCCGATCCGCTGGTCACAAGCACCATCCTTGGTTTAGGCTGCAGCGCACGCGCGGCATTAGATTCGAGGAGCAGCACAGTGAGCATAGACGACAAACTTAACAATCCGGCTTTTTTTGCGACTGACGAATACCACGGATTGTTCGATAAAATGCGTACCGAAGACCCAGTGCACTGGACGCAAAGTCCAGACGGTCGTGGCTATTGGTCGATTTTCCGCCACGCCGATCTAAAGCGGATCCTCAATGATCCGGAAACGTTTAGCTCTGAGCGCGAAGGCGTCATGCCGGCACTCGACGCAGAGATGAGCGAGATTGCGAAAGAGGCCATGGGAGTCGGTGAGAATGTGCTTACCATCGATCCGCCACGCCATGGCGATGTGCGCAAAGTCTTGGCGTCGCCCTTTCTGCCTAAGGCCTTGGCCGACGGCGAGCAACGTACCAAAGAATTGATCAGTGGCATCTTCGATCAGCTGCCGGCTCACGGGGAAATCGATCTGGTGGCCGATCTCGCCGTGCGCATCCCGATGGCAGTTATCTGCGACATCTTGCAACTACCAGAAGATCACTGGGAGGAAATGCTTGGCTGGGGCAAGATGGCGATCGGTGGATCGGGTCCTGAATACCAGCAAGGCAGCGCGGCGCAAACCGTGAGTACGGGTTATAAACTCCTATTTGATTACAGTCTGGAACGCCACAATGAACGCAAAGGATGCCCGTTTTCTGATCCCCTAAGCATGATGAGTAATGCTACCGTGGGCGGTAAACCAATGACGCCTTCGGAAGTTGCGCACAACGGGGTGCAGCTGATGCTCGCTGGGTTCGAGACAACCCGTAATGCATTTTCTGGTGGCGTGCTTGCACTGCTACAGAATCCACGCCAGATGGAGCTGCTGTGCGAAGATCCAAAGCGCTTACGGCTCGCAGCCGAAGAATTTGTGCGTTGGTCCGACCCAGTGATCTCTCTCATGAGAGTGGCGACGCAAGATTGGGTGCTCAGCGGCAAGACGGTTCGCGCAGGTGATCGACTGATCCTGTGGTTTCCGTCCGCCAATCGTGATGAAGAAGTTTTCGATCGACCGTATGAGTTTGATGTCATGCGGCATCCGAACTTACATATTGGACTTGGTGCCGGTCCGCATTTCTGCTTGGGTGGTCCGCTCGCGAAAATCGAAATTCGACTCGCCATGGAAGAATTACTCGAGCGCTACGATGGCATCGAAATTACCGTTCCGGTGGAACGAGTGCAGTCAAGTTTTGTCGGCGGTTTGAAGCACCTACCTGTAAAACTCGTCGCGAGAGCCACGGACCAAGCTCGGGCCTGTTGATGTTTTGCCCAAGTCGCTGTTGCCCGTGCAAATTTGTCAATCAAGGCGCGGCGAGCGCGGTTTGGTTGTTGCAAAAGAGCGAGCCGTAACGCCGAGTGGCGAATTTGCACGGGCAACCCGCAGGACTGAGGCGAGATTGGCGTCCAGCGGCGTTATCGCGCGCTCATGTAGCTCGGCTACACAACGCTTGCTCTGCCTTGCTGGACCCCAAGGCGGCTTCAGCAGCGACTAGGGCGAAAGATCAAAAGGCCCGGGTATTGCTGGCTAACCGAGATCCCTCGGTCAGCTAGCGGTCCAAGAACGGTTAGTTAGCTCTTGGTGAAGCCGGGTGGGAGTTCGTCCATGCGTAGCGCGTTAAAGCGGCGCGTTTGAAATTTCCAGTCATCGCCAACTTTAACGTAGTCGTCTTCGTAGAATCCGGCGCCGAGCCATTCCATATTGTTACTCCCAATGCGTAGGTCAAGATAACAACGGCCACTCGCGGTTCGCGCGCCGGTTAATTCGAAAACATGATTGTGAATATAGGGTCGCGGCTTCATCGCGAGCCCGCCAACATAGAAATCACGCAGCGCGGCGGTTCCCGTGCAGTCAGTTTTTTGGCCATTAAAGATCGCGATGAAGCTACCATCGGCGGCGAATAAGTTGACGATGCCGTCGATGTCGTCGCGCCACACGCAGTCACAATAACGCAACGGTAAGTCCCGAATTGCCTCGCGCGCGAGCAGTGCCGCCAGTTGTTGGTCGCTCATGTTTGTCGTCTCCGAATAAGGGTGGACCGGTAGTATACGGTGAGAAATCTGCTTGCCGCACTAACGCTACGCTCATCCATCTCAGCCATAAGATGCAGGTATAATGTGGCCCAGCTTGCAACGCGCTGGTCCACAGTAGATAGCGCGCTTTCCGGTGATCCCCTGAGACCAGAGCGGATCGTCAAGCACCGAGCTGGTTGATTGAAGTAAACTCATTTCTCTTCGATGCGATGACTGTTATGAATAAAAAAATTGAACCGTATTCCATTCACGTGACTGATGATGTTCTGATCGATTTAAAGGCAAGACTGCGTAGCAGTCGCTGGCCTGAAGCCGAGCTAGTCGAGGACTGGACGCAAGGCGTCCCAATCGAGTGGTTGAAAGACATCTGCGAGTATTGGGCCAATAGTTATGACTGGCGGGCGCGCGAGGCCGCGTTGAATCGATTCAATCATTTCACGATGCCAATTGATGGTCTCAATATTCATTTCATTCACCAACGTTCATCGCATGCGAACGCGACGCCGCTGCTCATCACGCATGGTTGGCCTGGCTCGATAGTCGAGTTTCATAAAGTCATCGAGCCGCTGACCGAGCCCGCAAAGTATGGCGGTGATGCAAGCGATGCGTTTCATGTCATTTGCCCATCGCTGCCTGGATTCGGCTTTTCTGAAAAACCTAAAGCAGTCGGTTGGGGCGTGGAACGCATCGCGCGTGCGTGGGCGAGTCTGATGGCCGAGCTTGGTTATTCGCGTTATCTCGCGCAAGGCGGTGACTGGGGATCCGCCGTGACGCATTCACTCGGCTGGCAAGACACGGATCATTGCGCGGCCATTCATCTCACTTTGGCGATGTCGAGCCGACCGCTGGCTGATGAGAACCCGAGTCCCCAAGAGCAGCGCGCGCTCGATGGTGCAAAGTACTACGCGCAATGGGACGCAGGCTACTCCAAAGAACAATCCACGCGCCCGCAAACGATCGGCTACGCGTTGACTGATTCGCCCGTCGGCCAAGCGGCATGGATCCTGGAAAAATTTTGGGCGTGGACGGATTGTGACGGGAATCCATTGATCGTACTTGATCGCGATGAGTTGCTTGATAACGTGATGCTGTACTGGGTGACTCAGTCGGCCGCTTCATCAGCGCGGCTTTACTGGGAGAGTTTTCGCAGAGTCACGCGCGAACCGGTCACGATCCCCACTGGGGTTGGTGTTTATCCTAAGGAGATCGTGCCGCCGGTGCGTAAATGGATGGAGGCGAAAGAATTCAAGAACATTCAATATTGGTCGGAAATGCCGAAGGGCGGGCATTTCGCGGCGTTTGAGCAACCGGAACTCTACGTCGCGGACGTGCGCGCATGGGCTCGCAAAATGAACAGCATAAAATAGTCATCGTGGACCGCTAGCTATCAGACTAATTCAGAGGAAAATCGGCACTGCATGGATGGATCGAACGAACCCAAGATAATTGATAAATACAAGAATTTCGCGTCGCTAGTCGAGACGGAGATCGAAGGCACTGATTATCGAGTTCGAGTCGTCGTAAAACCCAGGTCAAACGTCGCCGTTATTGCGCCGCACGGCGGTAGTATCGAGCGCCGCACGTCCGCGATTGCGAGTGCGATTGCTGGCGAGGATTTTAATTTATATTTGTTTGAAGGCCTCGATCCAGCAGGTAGTTTCGAAGTGCTACATATTACGAGTCACCGATTCGACGAACCGCGATGCCTGAATTTAATCAATACTTGCGATACGGTTGTTGCGGTTCACGGCTGCGGTGGAGCAGAGAACATGGTGATGCTCGGTGGTCGCGATCGCAACTTAATTGAACGGCTAGGGACAGCGATTTCGACGACAGGAGTGTGCGTTTTGGTCGGTGAGCATCCGTACCCTGGTTTACACGCCACGAATATTTGTAATCGTGGTCGCTCGGCACAAGGCGTGCAAATCGAGTTGACTGATTCCTTGCGCGGCAGTTTTCAAGAGCAAGCTGTTGTGATGGCAATTCGTCAGGTGATACTTGATCGCGACGATTAAGCCGTGAGTATCGCCGCACATGCGCCTGTCCGTCGCAAGCTTATCTGGGTCGATTCGATATTCGTCGACGTTAAAGTGCGGAACTTCGCCAATCACAAATGCGCCATTGAATACGTTGCGGCTAATCTTGACGATTCGAAGTTTGCATTCCATCGACACGGGGTGGCGCGACGAGGTCACACGGGATGTATCTGCAACGCGGGGCTGAGGGGTTCATCGGCTCGAAGCAATCAAATCCGATGTCATCGGTGACGAACAGAAGCTAGCTTTAGGTAAAGTCGTGCAGCGATGGCGAACGACGTCAGTTCTGCGCGGGCGTGATGGCCGCTGGCGCCGCCGTCAATGGCGTCTCGGCGGGTGGTTGTTCGGGCACGAGCTCAGCCCGCGGATCCATAATGAGCGCCTCCGGCACCGTGCGAGGCACCAGGCCGAACGCGGTGGAGGCGCCCTGCTGCCGGCCAACCATCGCGGCGAGCGGGACGAGGACGCCGAAGCCGGCGGCAAAGCACCACAACATCACCACGGGGTCGCGCCCGGTCAACAGCAATCCGGCCAGCAGCGGTCCGCCGATCATCCCCAGTGCGTGCACCATGATGAGCATGGAACCGGTCTCGATGAAGTCACCGTTCTTCACGCGATCGTTTGCGAGCGCGAGACAGAGCGCGTAGAGCGGCATCATGCAGGAGCCGAACGCAACGCCGTAGAGCAATACCGCGCCGACGCCGCCAGCGAACAATAGGAAGCCGAGCGTCGCCAACATACCAATTGTGCCGACGGCGGCAAGCACTGTGATTCGTCCGATCCTATCGCTCAGCCAGCCGAGAGGGTAGACCGCGAGCATGCCGCCGCCCAATGCGGCGCCCATGAAACGGGCCGTACCTGGCCCATCCATTCCGATGCGGGCGGTGTAGACCGGGGCCAGCGCCCAGAATGTCCCAGCCAGGGCGCCACTGGCGAAAGCTGGCAGGTTGCCCGGATTGAGCAGGGCGCGCACGCTAAACTGCGGGCGAGTGACCACGCGCGGCGCCTCCCGACGGGTCAGCCCGATCGGTAACGCGGCAAGGCTGATGCCAATTGCAGCCACCACCAAAAACGTGGTGCCGTCAAGCTGCAGATCCTGCAATAGTACCTGCGCGCCGAACATCGCAAACAGGGTGACGAAGGCGTAGATCGAGAGGATCGCGCCGCGATGTTCAAGGCGGGTTTCGGCGTTAAGCCAGCTCTCGACCGTGAGATAGATACCCGAGAGCGCGATGCCGTAGACGAACCGTAGCGCCAGCCAGACTGGCAACTCGACCACCAACGAGATCGTCAACAGGACCGCTGTCGCCATTGCGACGAGCACCCCGAACACCCGGATATGGCCGATCCGCAACAGCCACGGCGGTACCAACAAACAGCCTACGGCGAAGCCGAGAAAATATGCCGAGGTGGTCAGGGCGTTGCTGGTGGCCGACCAGCAACGAGCCTCGGCGAGAAGGGGCAGAGCCGTCAAATGAATGCCGTGGCCGAACAGTAATAGGCCGATCGACAGCAGCAGGCTACCGATAGCCCACGCGGAATGAAGCAAGCGAGACTCCTCACTGGCGCGTCGAATACGGCGCGCGCCTTGCCGCTCGATAGGCCGCGGCAGCCTACACGGATACACCGACACCACTGGTGCAAATCGCGCGGTTAGCCGCTAGTGCCGTTACATTCGGCACACAATTCCAGCGCCGCAGGGCAACCATGTCCCGTCGCGTCTTCGACATCCTAACAAAAGCGCTGGCGGCGCGTGGCATCAATTGCGCGCTCCGGTTTACTAGAGGCGATTGTTGCCAGCTCAAAGCTGTCGTCAATGGCCGCTTCGAAGCGTGTAGGCTTTAATCGCCTCACGCTGTCAGCAGCCAACGCCAACAAGTTCCCATTTTCACATTCGGCTGCTCGTGAGCAGGGGCTGCGGCGTGGCGTAGCAATAGTCCGGCTATTCCTAGCGAAACCAGCCTGGCAAGCGACCACTCACGAACAACCTCTGTGGTGACAAGACAATTTTGACCAGGGTCTTGAGCTGCTTTCGCCAAATCACTTCGCGTAGGATGTGAACCGTCTGCGGTTTTCGCGACTGGCGGCGAGGCGGCAGAAACCTCAACCCTGCGACGAGAAATCCGCGTGATCGCGCGGGAAGGGAAGTGCGGGGGCCGCGACTGAGCGGGTCCCGACCTACGATTATCGAAATAGCATTGACGGGAGAGAAACAATGACAGATCGAACGCGCGTTGCGAGCTACGGCCCGCACGAAGAAGTACTGGTTGACAGGATCGTCGGCGACGATGGGATCTACGTCGTGAGCTTGAACGACCCGGAGACATTTAACACCATGACGGTCGCCTTGATGAAGGCGATCGCCGAGGCTTTTGATGCGATCAGCGAACGCGCCGATCCGGATCCTAACAAAGACGAAGTACGAGCAGTCGTTTTGCGCGGCGAAGGGCGCGGTTTTGCGATTGGATTAGACATCGGCAAACTCGATGAGTATTTCTCCGGCGGCATTTCCGGCAAGACTGATCCATGGCGCGCGATCTGGGACTGTCCGTTTCCGGTCATCGGCGCAGTGAACGGTCCAGCAGTCACAGGCGGGTTCGAGATTGCGCTAGGTTGCGACGTCCTACTGGCTTCGCCGCGTGCGGTGTTCATGGACAACCATGCCAAGTACGGTGTTCATCCTGGGCGTCGACTGTCACAGCGCTTAATGCACGTCTGCGGCGTTAACAATGCGAAGTTTGCGACCATGAGTTCGTTCCCGATCGAGGCGGATGTCGCGCGGACCTGGGGATTGGTACAGCAGGTCTACCCGGACAACAACGCACTTGAGCGCGCAAGCATCGAGCTTGCACGAATGATGGCGCGCAACCATCCGATGATGGTCAAACGGTACAAGAGTCTTATCGATGGTGGGGTGATGGGTACTTACGCGGATGGGCTTGCTTTGGAGGCGGCATCCGATAGCACGTACTACGACGACCTTACGGATATGAAAGCGACGCTCGAGGACGGCGCGGCCAAGTTTCAGGAATTGGTGTCCTGGGTCGCCGCGCGCGAATAGCGACTCGGATGGAACTCATGGAGCCACGCGATCTAGCGTTATGCGTTTTGAAAAGCTTTCAACGTCGAGGAGTCTTTGCGTTCGGTGTTGCGGCTTGCGAGCGAGAAATTCTGATAATCTAAGTCGGGCCATTCAAAGGTATCTCGATATGACTATTCGAATCGCGCGTCTCGGTAGTGACCGCAACCCCGGTGAAGGTTTGCGAATTGGCACCGTTCGGCGTCCGCCCCGAGGAATTAAGAAAGCCGATCACGCCGTAAAGAATTTCTATGACGTGTGGTTTCCGAATCTAGCGCCAAGCGACGCACTGTTAAAGGAATCGATTCCGATAACCGGCGATCAACAATGGAAAATTTTTAAGCGGCGTTTTCTCGCCGAAATGAAACAGGCTACGCCAAGCCGGGATCTGGATCTGTTGGCGGCGCTTTCCCACCAAACGAACCTTGCTGTCGGATGTTATTGCGAGGATGAAGGCCACTGCCATAGGTCTATTCTTCGCGAGCTGCTCGAAACGCGCGGCGCAAAAATCGCAGACCGTTAAACGAGTTCACGTTGTTGCGAACGTGCATGTTTGAATGGTGTGCGTAAGCCTTGATGAATTTCGCCTATCAACTTTAAGGGCCTGAGCCTGGCGGCTTCACCCGTAAGCTCGAAGCAGCGCTTAAATTTTACGGCGCGAGCTTCGACCGAATATTGGAAGCGAGCGCGCTGCGCGAAGAATTAACGAGTCGTTCGGAAACGCACCAACTGCTCGTGCTGTGGACTCCGAAAAATTGGCTGCTGAATGAGTTCTCGATGTTTGATCAAGCAGAGGTGCGCGACTGGTTAACTGGAAATCCGCTTAGTCGGATCTTGAATGAGCCCATGGAGCGCGTGGATTTACCGAGTTCCCCATTCGTCTTCTAATGGCAACCCGCAGGGCTGAGGCCACATTGGCGTCCAGCGGCGTTATCGCGCGCTCATGTAGCTCGGCTACACAACGCTTACTCTGCCGTGCCGGACCCCAATCTGGCTTCAGCAGCGACTTGTGCGAAAGATCAACAGGCCCTAGTACGCGACTGGCAAGGTCCTCGCGCCGCGAATCCATAATGACGGCAACCACTCGGTAGTTTGTTCGAGTCGCCGGATCTTCGGCAATCGCGTGAGTACGGATCGCAATGCGATGGCAGCCATCCGCGTGCCTAGCGCTGCACCAGGGCAATAGTGCGCGCCATGCGCGAACGACAGATGGCGGTGCGCGTCGCGGTGAATTTCAAATCGATCGGGATCTGGAAATTGCCGCTCGTCGCGGTTTGCTGATGCGATGTAGGACAATACGTAAGCGCCAGCCGGGATGTGCGCGCCATGCAATTCAATATCTTGAGTTGCTGTTTGGAAAACAAGATTCACGGGCGACCAATAGCGCAAAGTTTCGACAACCAAGTTGGTGGTTAATTCTAGATCCGACTGCACGGCAGCGTGTGCATCCGGATTTTCAAACAGCGCAAGCATAGCGTTGCTGATCAAATGTGAAGGGGTCTCCGATCCGCCGAAGTGTGTGAGGATCGCGACACTTAAAACTTCGATTGCTGAGAGCACATTGCCGTCTACTTCAGCCGTGATGAGCAAAGAAATAAAGTCGTCGGCTGGCGATTTCCGACGCTCCTCAATCGCGCCTTCCAGATACTCGCGGAGTTGCGCGACGCTGGCACGAATGCGACTTACTTCAGCATCAGATAAGCTGGCGCGATTCGCGGCGTTCAGGAGATCCATAGTCCAGACTTTGAAATTCTCACGCTGGCTCGGATCAATACCAATGAGTTCAGCCGTCACGCTCACCGGCACATAGGCGGCAAAATCGGCCACAAAATCAAATTGCTTTCCGCGCGCTTCAATTTCATCAATTAGGCGGTTAATAATGTCTTGAATTTTCGGTTCCAAGGATCGAGTAACCGACGGTGTAAACGCTTGACCGGCAAGTTTGCGCAACGGCGTATGTTCCGGCGGATCCATTGCAATGATCGATGGCACTTCAGGCACTGGGTCTAAATCACCGAACGCTTGCGCGATAAAGTCCTTCGCCGAATAGAGTTCCGGATGCAAGAACGCATTTTTGCAATCCTCGTAACGTGATAGCGCGTAAGCGTTTAGTTTCGCAATGTAATAAACGGGCGCCTCATCACGCAGGCGCCGATAGAACGGATAAGGATCCGTTTGCACATCGCGTCTAGTCGGATCGAAATTTAGCTCGTTGTTCATAGCCGCCCTTTGAGTGGCTTGGTATTAACACCCAATTACGGTGTTAATCGATTGGGTTTGGCACTGAATTAAAGTAACCGATAGGTTGTTGCTTGGTTCAACCGCTACTTCTACGCGTATAAACGACGTACCGTGGCGGCTACCGTCGAAGCACGGTTGTTCTGTCGATCACCCACTCGATCACCAAAAATATTGTCCAGGCTCGAGCTCTACCTCTTACGGACCGATCCGCACAGATATGAGTATATGTTTAGTGTCTCGCTCCACCAGCTTCAGCCAGCGCGCACTTCGAACAAAGAAATAAAATCATTGCTGCAATCGAGCTTGCGAAATTTTCCGAAGCCAGCTTCATCGCAGAGATCGCGGGCGACCTTCTCAGACATGCCTAAAGTGCCGAGACCTTCGCCGTGGTGGGCGAGCGAGGTGGTCATGCAGTAAGTCATACTCATGCCGTATTTAATGATCGCAGCCGGCCCGCGGTTTTCATGGCGCTCATCCGCTGCCGTAATTTCTTGGAGCACATAAATGCCGCCAGGTTTTAAATGGCGTCGAATATTTGCTAAACCCTCGCGTGGCTTGGCCATGTCGTGAATAACGTCAAACGTGAAAATAACATCGAAGTCGCGCGGCAGTTCGCCGCTACCATCCAACACTTCAAATTGCGCGTTGCGACCGACCCCGCGTGCTTTCGAGTTTGCAATCGCACCTTCGATCTGCGGGGCAAACGCATCGTAGCCCCAGAAATGGGACTTCGGAAACGCGTTCGCCATAATGGTCATCGCGGTTCCTTGACCGCAACCAACATCAGCAACGTCGACCCCGCGTTCCAACATGGCCACGACATCTGGCATATCCGGCAGCCAGGTTTGCATAAGGAAATTCTCGTAGCGAACGCCGCTAGAACATTGCATGGTCGCGTAGAATTCCGGTGGAAACGATGATTGGTGTACACCGCCACCGTGCTTGAATGCATTCGTGAGTTCGTCGATTGTGCCCATGCCGTAAGCGAGGAGGTTACGCAAGTTGCCTTGGAATAGTGGGTGCGAATCTTCGGCTAATGGGCGTGCGTGCTCGCTCGGTAAAGTGAATTGACCAGAAATTGGCTCGAAGTCGAGGTATTCGGCGGCAGCTAATCCTTCTAACCACTCGCGCGCATAGCGCTCATCGACTTGATTGCGCGCCGCAAAGCCTGCCGCATCGGCAGGTCCGTTGGCAGCTAAATCTTTGAACAATCCGAGCCGATCCCCGATCACGCATAAATTCATTGCTACCGCACCGGCCATGTCGCCGAGCACTTTTGTGGTGAACGATTTTGCGCGCTGTTTATCGAATGCTTGCGTGTCTGCCATGTTGAATTCCTCGTGCGCTGCGAACAGCGGTCAATAATAGTTTGAGAACCGAATATCGATCATCATAGTCGAAGATCGGATTTCATCCGCTGCGCTTCTTGTGCTGCACTGAACCATACTTGCCCGCTAATAAAGCTAGACGCGAAGAGGGCAGCAACCCCGAGCAACGGCTAAGTCAGATACCGGACCAATAGAGAAATATTAGGGTGCCGCAGACAAGCACCGCCCATGCTTCGAAAGCCAGCCGCAAGCTCAACGGCGCAGTGCGCAATTCCATAAAATCAAGGAAGACGAAGCGGACTTTAATGAATGTGATGATCAAAATCGCGACCGTTGCGTAATGGAATTTCTCTCCGAATCCGAATCCATGACCAAACTGCCAAGATAAGCCAGTGGCGAGGATGAGTGCAAACCATACCCAGGTGATTCTTGAGACTGACATCGCGTCCATTGCGCTAACGCAGCAAGTAGAACAAAGCGAATAAAACGATCCAAAGAATATCGACCATGTGCCAGAAACTTGCGCCACTTTCCAGCACATTGATGTTCTTCTCGTTGAGTTCGGCTGAGCGTGCCGTGTGCCACAGGAAGGTGAGCACACCCATGCCGATCACCACGTGAATTAAGTGGATCCCCGTGAGCATAAAATAGTACATGTAGAAGTCGTTCGTTGTGATGGCGATGCCGGCGTTAAATTTTTCTCCGTATTCAAAAACTTTCACGACCACAAATGCCAGCGCGCAACAAAACGTCGCTGCAAAATAGCGCGCACTGATCTTGCCTAAGCTCTTTCTGGCCGCATTAATCCCGAGTGCAACAAACCAAGAGCTGGATAACAGTAAGAGTGTATTAAATGCACCGAAAGTCTGATTCAAGGTCAATTGCGATCCGGCAAATAAGCCGACGTCTTGTGACCGGTAGTAAATAAACACAGCGAAAAGCAGTGCGAACATCAGCATGTCGCCGAGGATAAAAACCCAAACGCCGGTTTCCCCAGGTAAATGTATTCTCGCCGCTTGCGGCAGTTCGACAGATGACACTTTAGACGGTCGGTTAGCTAGTTAGCGGTTGTTCGCTTTGGGCAATGATCGCGCGACGCAGCATCACAAACATCACCACATACCAAGAAAAGAATACGATAAAAGGAACCCACCAGACGAACAGCCCGTCCCAAGCAAATGGCCCGGTTTTGAAGAACGTGAGGAGACCGCCAGGTATAAAGGTGACACCGACCCATAAATTGTAATAGCCGAGCCAGCGCGGAAATATGGGTTCCGCGTTTTTGTCACCAAGGATGGCGAAGCCGACGACGAAATCTTGAACGACGAACGTTGAGAATGTCATTAAAAAATAAATCCATCCGATGTCGTTCAATAGCTGAATTAATTCGGGGCTCCGCTCGGGGCGAAAGGCCGCGGCAGTCCAGGCAACTGTTGCAACGATAAATGCGACGACGCCGACCGTGCCGCTCGAGATTTGCGCGATCGTTAGCACGTCGAAGCGTCCTTCGATGCGCCGCATTTGTACGGCGATCACGGCCAAAAACGCACACATGAATCCGCTCGTGGACATCATGATTAGTGCGCCGGTACGGATCGGTAACGTATTTTCTCGGTAGATTGTCGCGATTTCGAGGGCCGATAAATCAGGTGACAGCGGGGGCATAAATCCTGCGAGTGGCCAAATCCCGATTGTGAAGAATATGGCGAACGGGATAGCACACCAGGCACAAATGAGTTGGCTTGTCTTGTTCATGCAAATTCCCCCGGATTAATGTGGATTAGACCGACTGTAGCAGCTTAAGTCGCGGCGACTTTAGGTCGTCGCGGACAATAGTTGCAATAACTTTGCCAGAGTTTTTGCGGTCGGGATCGCTTAGTCGATCATTACAACGGCTCGCGTCCAGCCCCCTGACCCGGCTTTAATCTTGCACGGGAAACACGCGACGGTAAAGCCATAATCGGGGAGGGCTTCTAAGTGCCGGAGCTTTTCCATGTGGCAGTACGGAACGTCAATACCGGCATAATGTCCTTCCCAAATAATCCGTGGGTCTTTAGTCGCTAGCCAACGCTCCAAAGTTTTGGAAAACGGTGCATCCCAACTCCAGCCGTCGATACCGGTAACGCGAATGCCTTGCGAAGTAAGCCACTTCGTCGCCTCACCGCCGACCCCGCAGCCTGAATGGATGTATTGATCACTGCCATACATCTCGCCAGCGTGGGTATTCACTAGCACGATATCCATCGGCCGTAGCTCGTACCCAATGCGCTTGAGCTCGGCTTGCACGTCTGCCGCTGTGGCAACGTAGCCGTCTTCCATGTGGCGGAAATCAAGTTTCACTCCAGGGCGGAAATACCAGTCCAGCGGCATCTGATCGATGGTTGGCATGGGATTGCCGTGCTTGTCTTTCGAGTTGTAATGATACGGCGCGTCCATGTGCGTGCCGTTATGCGTTGTTAAGGTGATTTGCTCAATCGCCCAGCCTTCACCACCCGGTAAATCATCCTCCTTTAATCCAGGAAATAATTCACACATTAATCTGGCGTTTTCTTTACCGGTCATATAGCGAATTGACGGTCGCATGAAGTCCGGGTCGACTTGCGTTTCATTATCGAGAGGTTGCGAGATGTCGATGATACGAGAAGGTTGTTTCATAAGCGGTCCGCTAGCTCCTTGTGATTGGTAAAGACTTTAAGTGGGTCTACGCCGCTGTCACCCAGCGCAGGGCGCGGCGTGGCCGCGGACAATTTTCTGGATGCTTTCGCGATCTTGTCTGGCCGACACATTGTTATGCCGCAGGCGGTAGGATTTTGCGATTGATGAGATCGCTCAACCAATAGCAAAAACTATCTTCGGTATTCCACGCCATCGTAAATCCCGCCTGGCGAATTTTCACCGTGCTCACAAAAACTGGATCAGGCGCTGCGTTCGCACCGTAAGCCAGACACATATCGGCATAGAAATGCGATTCGCCAAGTAAATCGTCGAGCGCAATGCTGCGCAGGCCGTAGCGTTCGACCACGCGTTGCCAGACGTGTGCGTTAGCTGGGATGTACTCGGCCAGTGAGATGGATTCGTCAGGTCCCGTTTCTACGCCTAAGCTTGCCGACATCGCGGGCCACATATCGCGAAACGAGAATACTTCACCGTTCGTTAAATTGAAGGTCTCGCTAACAGCATTTGGCGCATCTGCGGCCCAGACAATCGCACCTGCAACGAGTCGCGCGTCGGCGGCTTCCCATACCCATGTGGCGCCGCCTGGGAACGAGAACGGTAAGCCTAGTTCCTTGCGGATC
The DNA here is from genome assembly GCA_027618655.1 of Pseudomonadota bacterium. GTDB lineage: Bacteria > Pseudomonadota > Gammaproteobacteria > UBA11873. Next base: position 51,954 of record JAQCEL010000005.1, read on the forward strand.
GCGGCGTAGATGCCGATCACGGGCGGTAAATTCATGACCACACCGTGGTTAGGGCCGACGATGAGTTGCGGACGAAAGATCGTGAAAGCGAAACCGTCCTTGGCCGAAGTCTCGCGAAGGTAATCTTCTTGTAGCCAATAAAAATTGGGGTGTTTAACTCGCGCCTGCGCTTCGCGCGCAGGCACGCGCATCGGCACGCCTGCGGTGATGCCGTAGGCCTTAGTCCCTTGCAATAAGCTCACGTGCCGCAGTGTTGCTGATTTGCGTAAGGGCTCCAGAAGATTCCGCAACATTTGCCCATTTGTCTCGATCTGGATTGGATCGGACCAGCCAGCGATGAGTCCTGGTAATTCAAATACTGCGGTATAGACGACATGAGTCACATCGCTTAAGGATTGCGCGGCCTTCTCGCATGCGCCGGGATCCATCAGATCAAGACTGACGTGCCGAAACCCACGCCCAGCAAGTAATTCTGGATCGCGCCGTGACGCAGTGATCACGGTCCAGCCGGAGTCGGCAAACTCAAGCGCCGCTGCCGTGCCGACCAGACCACTTGCGCCGACGATTAGAACGGTTTTTGTCATATTTTATTCCTTAGGACCCTGGTCGAAATTATCTATACATTCGGCTGCTCCTGGGCGGCCGCTGCAGCGTTGCGTTTCTTGGCAACAAGCCCGCTATTGCCAGGGAAACGCCTAGCAGCAACCACTCAGAAACACCCTCGTGTTGACTAGATAATTTCGACCAGGGTCCCCAAAGATGTTCGACATGTTTATTACGCATTTTACGACTCTGCTTCAGGCCACACCTCGTTCAAAGAGCGGAACGCCCCGACTGCGTTTGGCCATCCTGCGTAGTGTGCCGCGTGTGTGATCATAGCGGCAAGCTTTTCGCGTGGGAGCCCGAGCCTGCGCGCAGCCGCAAAATGAAATCGCTGTTCGGGTTCGCGCGCTAGCGCTGTCAGAATGGTGCAGGTCACCAACTCGCGTTCTTGTAGCGCGAGCGCATCGTCTTGCCAGACGTCACCAAACAAATGTTCGAGCGTATAGTCCAGAAACTTTGGTTCGAAACTATTAATGGCATCGCGATCGCCACACAGCTGTTCCAGAAGGTCGAGGCCTTTTTCGCGCTTTGCGTTGCTCATGCTTTTTCCTCTACAGAGTTCTAGACACGGTTTTCATACAATGACGTGTTCTTCAGTGAGTAAAATCGACAGGCCGGAGGGCGCTGCCCCGCTGGTGGCACTTGCGCGCGCTCGTTGTCCTTCGGGTGTGGAGAACACAGCATCCATTGCTTCGCGCGTGTCAAACCACACTTCGGCGACGCCATCGTAGTCTTGATCCGGCGTTGTAGACATATTGATGCGGTACTCAACGAGGCCTGGCCATTGCTTCACTTTTTGCGAATGCTCCTCGAGCCACCATGTTTTGAAAGTCTCAAAATCTGTACCTGCAGGACGCTTTAAAATTCCAATCACTTTAAACATAGGAGTTCTCCAGTTAGGTTGGTGCAGTATATAGATAGTCTCATCGTGGCCTCAAAGTACGTATCAGGGTCAGCGCGCGCGAAACGCCGTCGAATTGAGCATCGAAATTTATCGAGGGGATGCGAAATCCGGACTTTGCGATCGCTCGACTGCGATAAGTCGTGCTGAGTAGGCCGCAAATGGCATAATCCACTCGAAATTCAACTATTTTTGGCCGAGAAAGCCTGTGACCCTCACGTTAGACACGATCAATATTCATCATCCGCGCCACTATGCCGAACACGGTGCGCCCTGGGCCGAGTGGGATTTACTGCGCCGCGATGCGCCGGTTTTTTGGTACGAGCGAGACGATGTCGAGCCGTTTTGGGCGGTTACGCGCTACGCCGACGTGATGACGGTGTCGGATAACCCAGACATCTTTATTAACAGCGGCCCGCGCTTGCGCTTAACCTTGAAAGGTACGCCGGAATTACTCCGTGCGGGGGTCGACTCGTTCGGGCAAGAACGGAATTGGGATCCGAATGAGCCGCCGGATATGGTATTTATGGATAATCCCGAGCATCGCCACTTGCGCCGACAATCGAGTTGGGCGTTTACACAAGGCGGTATGCGCAAGATGGCTGCCCATTTCGCGAAATTGTCCGAGCAGTTTACGAATTCATTTATTACCGAACTCAAAGCCGCCACAGCGCGTGGCGAATCCTGTGATTTTGTGAGCGGCCTCGCCTGCAAATTACCGCTAGCGGCGATCGGCGAAATTATGGGACTCGCGCCGCACGACTGGAAGCAGATCCTGATCTGGTCAAACGCCTTGGTCGGGGAAATCGAAGAAGCCGACCGACGCCCGGGTGAAAGTCGCGGTGCGGCTGGTTATCGCAGCATGTACGAAATGCGCACCTATATAGAAGGTTTAATCGCGGAAAGTCGTGCCGTCGGCGCCGAGCGCGGTGGCTTGATCGATCGCATGGTGCACACAAAAGCGCAAGGCGAATATCTCACTGATCAGCAGTTGAACGGCTACCTCTTCCTGCTCATTGCGGCTGGCAACGATACGACGCGCAACGCGTTCGCTGGGGGTGTGGCAGCGTTGCTGCAACACCCAGATCAATGCGAGCTGTTGTGTAGAAATCCGGAACTCATTCTATCGGCCGTCGAAGAAATACTGCGTTGGACCTCTCCGGTAGGGAATTTCTTGCGCACTGCGACGCAGGATTTCGAACTAGCGGGCACGAAAATTTCTGCCGGTGACACGATCGGGGTGTTCTATCCGTCGGCGAACCGCGACGAACGCGTATTTGAAGATCCCTATCGCTTCGACATCACGCGCACGCCTAATCCGCATTTAACGTTTGGGTTTGGCGCACATTTTTGTTTGGGCACTAATCTCGCGCGAGCGGAATTAAAAGCGGGTCTGACCGCGTTGCTCCCGCATTTACAGCGCATAGCGCTAGACGGCGATCCGATCGGTATCGCCCAGACGCACGTGATCGGTTATTCATATCTGCCGATGCGCGCACGAAGTTAGGCTAGTTAGTCTTACCGATCCCAAATCACATGGTCGCCGTGCTCGGCAGCCGCGACCAGCATATTGATCAATGGCAATGCTCGATGAGCGACGCTGACGCCTCGATCATGTTCGCGCTCGTCATCTTCGTCACTCCGATTGGATTGCCCTGCGTGTAACTCAATCTGCTCGCGCAATCTCTCTAACGCCGCCGGCACATCGTCTGCGGATAACGCACTCGGCACGCTCCCATTGCGCCCCATCATCTTGAGCATCTGCAGGGCAGCAGTTTCCAACATTAAAATATTCGGTGAATGTTTACTTTTAAATGTAATCGGCATGCATCTTCTCGCTAAACTGTACTAAACGTTGATCAACCAGAATCGGCTAGATGGGCAGTTCTGTCAGGTCGCGCCGATTGAACATTATCCTAAACGAAATTCGCGAACCGAGGTCGGTTCGTGCCATCACTTTCGCGCAGCTGGTGAGTAGCTGTAGTGCTGCGCGTGAAAACACATTTATAATGGCTCGGCCCGCGCGATCGGATTTGACCTAGATCAGGTCGCCGTGATTGTTCTATTAAACATCCGCCAACTGGTGCGCGAGGTTCTCGCAAACCTTTTTCGTGTCGACGCACACTGAAAACGAACTGCAAAAACTTGCAGCCAGAGGAAGTTCGCAATGCAATTTGACGTCGTATCGTTGGGTGATCACTTGCCCGACCCACATACCGGGTCTTACAACGAAACCCAAGCCGAGCGTTTTCAATTTTGGGTTGAACTCGGCCATCGGGCTGATAAAGCTGGATACGGGGCGATCTGGCTCGGCGAACATCATTGTTGTGATTACATCGGTTCGTCTCCACAGATGGTGCTAGCGAGTATCGCAATGCGCAGCGAGAAAATTCGACTCGGCACGGCTGTGAGTTTATTGCCGAATCACGATTCAGTGCGCCTTGCTGAAGAATTCGCAACCTTAGATCTACTAAGTCAAGGCCGCGCGGAAATCGGGTTTGGTAGCGGCTATACGGCCCACACCTTCGATCTGTTCGGACAAAACATGGACGACATGGCCGCCATCTCGGCGGAGAATTTGAGTCTCTTGCGCACCTTGTGGGACGAAAAGGACATCGATTGGAGCGGAAAATTTAGAGCGCCCATTCGACAATCAGCATTGCAGCCACGTACGTTTAGCGGGCGATCAATTCCGATTAATATTGCGACGGCCTCGAACGAAGAAAATGCACGCAACGCGGGACGACATGGCTACAAATTAATGCTCATGACCGTCGTCGGGCAATTCTCCGATATGCGCTACCTTGCAGAGGCGTATCGCGACGCATACCGGCAGAGCGATCACGATCCGGCTGGCATGAGCGTGGCGGCGGTGGCTTACGTGCACGTGCAGAATTCTGGACAAGCGGCGCGTGATACGTGGTTTCCTTATCGCGACAACTATCGCGCTTTCACGAAATTACTAACCGAAAGCAAAGGATTAACGTTTGGCGTGCGCGAACTCAGTAAACGCATTGCGAAAGAGCGGTTCATTGCGCGCGAAGCGGATCTGTGTGGTGACCCAAGCGAAGTGACGGCGCAAATACTCAAAGCCAATACCGATCTCGGCGGCATCGACCGCCTGATCTGTTATGTCGACTGCGGCGGCATGGCCGGTCCGATGGTGTTGGATTCCGTTGAGCTTTTTGCCGCTACCATAATGCCGGCTGTTAACGATGCACTTGCATCCTAAAAGGAACGACCATGACTCAGACTAATCAGGCCAACGAGCGCGAGCAGTTCAGTGCTGCGCTCGCCGATGCAAATATACCGACCTTGTTAATGATGCTCGTGCAGATGACCGGCGAGAAACATTGGCTTGAGCATCCGTATCGGCCATCGAAAGGCAGCGGCTTAGGTGACAACGACTCGGGTGGCTTACCTGAAGAGATTCAGGAAGAAATCCGCGCCGCGTCGTTGGAAGCGATTCTCGCCTGGCGCGCAGGTAAGCCGGTTGCTATCCCCGAACCGTCTTCGGAACTGCTGGTTAAGATGCTGAGTACGGCAATGGGCGAACCAGTGCCTGATGAATATGGGGCGTTCACCGCAAGCCAACTCGGACATCGACCGCTATCTGACGAAAAGATACCACTACCAGAC
>JAQCEL010000130.1 GCA_027618655.1 Pseudomonadota bacterium
GCCTGAATCCAGCCCCTATCGGTCCGGACCGAACTCGCCCAGACTCATTCCTGAATTGGAATTGACTGGTTTATCGGTGGCTAAGCGCAGCGCGTGGCTAGGTAGGCCCTTACACTACGCGCTTCCGGGGTGACCCAGCGCATGAGGAAAGTCAATCACCGAGGAGATCAAGTTCCTGATCTCAATGCAGAAACCAAGGACTGCGCAAAAGTATCTTTTCGGCGCCCCGCACGGCGATAATAGCCCGCCGTGTTAATTCGCATTTCCGCTAGATTCTTTTTTTGAAAGTGAGCTGTGCACGGAGTGTCGTCGAGTTCGAGCGATAAAATCGTCGGCAGGCAGCAGAAATTTTCACGTCGAAGAAATTCAGCGCAAATACGCCGAAATTTCGAGCGGGAGCAAACCGAGTGAGTGAACAATTGATCATTATCGGCGAACAACCCGTTCCATTGGGTCGGGACGCGAGAGTGATCGCCGTGGTCGGATTTGGGCACATGGTCAGTCATTTCTTTCACCTGATCATCGCGCCTTTGTTTCCATGGCTACGTACCGAGTTCGGATATTCGTATGCGGAGCTCGGCTTTGTAATGACAGTATTCTTTGTGACCTCAGGTAGCTGCCAAGCACTGGCTGGCTTTGTTGTCGATCGCTTCGGTGCCGGCGGTACGCTAATCGTCGGCCTATTGTGTTTGTCACTCGCAGCGCTTGGTTTCAGTATCAGCGATTCATATTACGGACTGCTCCTATGCGCGGCACTCGCCGGACTTGGTAATAGCGTTTTCCATCCTGTCGATTTTTCTATGCTCAATAATCGGGTCAGCGTACCCAGACTAGGGCCTGCATATTCCGTGCATGGCTTGACGGGAAGCTTAGGATGGGCATTTGCTCCGGTATTCTTAGTCACTATCGCAACACGGTATGGCTGGCGCGTAGCCCTGATGGCGGCAGCTGTTGTTCCTCTATTGGTTATCGTAACGTTGCTTTTCAATCTTGACCTAGTCGTAGAACAAAATAACAGTTCAAAAAATCTTGCTGGCGATGCCACCAGCGAGGCCAGCGCTACTGCGTTTCTACGCCGGAGCGAAATCTGGTGGTGTTTTACATTTTTCGTGTTTGTGTCAGGCGCGATTGGTGCTGCGCAAAACTTCGCGCCGTCGATATTCGCGGCCTTGTATTTGCTCGACATTCAACCCGCAGCGATGAGTCTGACGACCATGATGTTAGGTAGCGCACTTGGTATGGGGGTTGGTGGCTGGCTAGTGGTAAAGAGCCAGCGTTTGGAACGCAATATCACCGTCGCTTTGGCGCTTGCTGGGATAAGCGCGTTACTCGTTGGTACCGGCAGCGTGCCGCCCATCATCGCGGTCGTTTTGATGGCCGTACTAGGCTTTGGTCTCGGCTTGTCTGGCCCATCGAGAGATATGCTGATCAGAGCCGCGACCCCTGAAGGGGCTACCGGAAGAGTTTATGGCGTCGTCTATTCAGGGCTTGATGTTGGTATCGCGCTGGCCCCGGTCGCGTTCGGCGGGATGATGGATAGAGGTCATTTTGGCGAAGTTTTCTTTGGTATTACGGCGTGCTTAGTGTTGTCGATATTTACCGCATGGAAAGTCACGCGGACCGGTCAACGCGCGAACTATGAATTTAATCCAAATTGAGATCGAGGACTATCTCGAATTCCGCAAAGGACCATCAGTGCTAGTGCTACGGTACGATCCAGAATCGAGTTCTATTCATGTGGTATGGGGACTGCCTAAACGATACATATCCCCGGCAGTATTGATCACCGCTTAGCGACCCGATCCTGACAATGCGCCTCAGTTAATGAGAACCTAGGAAAAACTAAATTTTACAAGGCAAGCTGACCCAAACGCCTGGACCGGGCCAAGCTCAGATACCTGAGAGGTATCCCTTTTCAAGTTGGACGAGGAACCCTGCCGACGATCGCTACGACCGTCGGCAGGGGATCGTTGTTAAACAGTCTTAATCGTTAACGAAGATTGTCGCCGAATAACTTGGTGACTCTTGTCCATGCATTTGCAGCAGACGCTGCATGATAGCTCGCACGTTGATTACAGAAAAATCCGTGATCCGCATCGTCGTAAATAACGACTTCGCCATCGCGACCGTGTTCTTTGAGTGCCGCCGCAATTGCGCTCGTATGCTCTGGGGGGATATGTGCGTCGAGCGCACCAAACAAGCACAGCGTCGGGCAATTTATTTTTGCGGTACGGCTCAAAGTCGACACTGCGCCACCCGGACCTTCAGGTGCGGCGATGCCACCACCGTAAAAACTCGCGACGGCGGCAACCTTGTTTTCGCATGCAGTAAGGTAGGTCATGTGTCCGCCGATGCAGAATCCCATCACGCCAATCTTGTCCGACACGGTATCGCTGCGACCATTTAGATAAGCAATTGTGGCTTTCTGATCTGCGATCATGTTGTCCGCGGTTAGTTTCATCATGTGGCCGATCCCCGCATTCATTCCGGCCTCGTCGTATCCGAGATCGAGTTTCGGCGCGACGCGATGAAAAAAGTTTGGCGCGCAAGCCACATAGCCTTCTGCGGCGACTCGTTCTGTGACTTCTCTAATGTGCGAATTCACGCCAAATATTTCCATCCATACAATCACGGATGGCAGCACTTTGTCGCCCGCGGGGCGTGCGACGTAGGCGGGCATGCTGTCGTTGCCGACGGGTATTGATACGTTTTCTGTTGTTATAGCCATAGGTTCCTCCTTTTAGGTGTTCGCATTATCGTAGATTGCGCGTTCGCGTGCAGGTTTAGATTGCCCGGACGGCACGCGTTCATGGATTACGAATGCGCATCGCGTCGCCACCGACGAACTCATCGTTACGGCTTCATGGCGAAGCGGGTTTCGCCGAGCAGGCCATCAAGTCGCGGTTGAATCCAATCGATCCAATCGCAGAGCCGGGGGCGCGTTTCGCGCGGATCGATCATGTCATGGACGGCGAAGGATTCAGCTGGTCCAAACGGGTTACGGGCCGCTACGAGCCGTTCTTCCAGCTCGCGGCGCTTTGCTTCTGGATCGGCCGATTCAGCGATTTCGCGGTTGAATGCGACGGCAACACCGCCTTCCAGTGGCAGCGCACCTGATTCCGCAGACGGCCAGTCGAGCACATAAGCGTCCGGTCCATAGTGAGCGGCGCCGGCGACACCAAACGATTTATGCACTCTTATCGATGCCCACGGCACACTCGCCGTTGCCGCCGTTGCGACGGCCGCCATGCCATAGCGAATCGTCCCGTTGGCCTCAGCGTGTGGCCCGATCATGAAACCGGGTTCATCGATAAAGTTGACGATCGGCAAGTGGAAAGTGTCGCAGAGCTCGATCATACGGCGCATTTTCTGGGCCGCCTCGGCCGTCATGGCGCCGGCGAGATGACGACAATCATTGGCCGTAATACCGACACTTTGGCCGTTAATGCGCGCCAGACCGACCATTAGACTAGGTCCGTAATCGCGCATCATCTGGAAGAACGATCCTTCATCGACCACGAGTTCTACGACTTTGCCCATATCGAATGATTGACGGCGGTTGTGCGGTACGATCGATAACAGTTCATCTGCACAACGATCGCTAGGATCGCTGCACGCCACGCGTGGCGCGCGCTCCCATACGTGTTGCGGCATGTAACTTAAAAACGCGCGGATTTGTTCAAACGCGTGGGCTTCGTTCCTTGCGACATTGTCGACAATGCCCGATTTCGCATGGACGGCAACACCGCCTAGTTCATCTTTGGTGAGATTTTTGCCAAGCGCTCGTTTGACCAGTGCCGGGCCGCCGATCATGACTTGCGCAGTATCGCTTGTCATCACGGAAAAATGCGACGCGACTAGGCGTCCCGCTGGGAATCCGGCCACGGGGCCAAGTGCTGCCGACGCTATCGGCACAACTCCCATGGCTTCGGCGATGATTTTAAAACGTGGTGGATCGAACACCGGAGTGCCGGTCGTGCGAGGCTTGCGCGGATCGTGATCGCCGGTTGCGACGCTACCGCCGCCGCCTTCAAGTAAGCGGACCAACGGCGTCTTATATTTAACGGCGAGGTACTCGGCGTAAGCACTCTTGCGCAACCCGGCAGCATTCGGGGAACCCCCTTTCAACGTGAAATCTTCGCCACCGACGACGACTCGTCGCTGCGCGATGTTGCCGAAACCGACGACATAGTTAGCTGGCGTAAATTGCTCTATCGCACCTTGTTCATCAAGATGCGCACCGCCTGCGATCGGGCCGTGTTCGCGAAACGAATCTGCATCCAACAAGGTATCGATGCGTTCGCGGATGGTAAGTTTGCCGCGCGCGTGCTGTTTTGCGATCCCCTCGGGCCCCCCTTGCTGGCGCGCGAGCTTGCGGCGTTCATCGATCTTATCGACGCTGTCTTGCCAGCTCATATGGTTTTTCCTGTATTTTTATTGAACCGAAATGGCGGCTCAGAATCCGACGAGAAAGCGCGACAGGGCTGGCTCACGCTCGGCATTTAAAAGGGACTGAAATTCTCGCGCTAAGCCTTCAACCCCCATCGATCATGGGTAGGAAATAGACTTCGCTATGCGGTTGGACGGATTGTAAGAAGGGATCTTGAAAAATTTCGCCGTCAACCGCGACGGCAGTTCTTTCACTCAAACGTTGGGCGATTCCTGGGAATGCCACCTCGAGTTGTTTGATCACCTGGCGGATGTTGTCCGCCAGGATCTCATGCTCGGTTTGTCCGCCAGCGAAGTCGCGCGCTACATCTGCTTGCAGGACGACTTTCGCCATTCGGCTAACCCTAGCCTATTTCGCGTCCATCGCTGCCAGCAACTTCGGCGGCGATATCGGTAGGTCCGCCATCCGGGTTCCTGCGGCTGCAGACACGGCATTGGCGACTGCTGCCAACGGTGGAACAATCGGCACTTCGCCGACGCCGCGGACACCAAAGCGGTGATTCGGATTCGGCACTTCAACCAACACCGTATCGATCATTGGCAGATCCGATGCGACAGGCACTCGGTAATCGAGAAACCCGCCATTTTGCAAACGTCCTAGGTCGTCGTAGATATATTCCTCGTTCAACGCCCAACCGACGCCTTGTGCCGCGCCACCTTGCAGTTGGCCTTCGACATAGCTCGGATGAATCGCCGTACCGACGTCTTGAATCGCGGTGTAGCGAATGACGGTGGTGCGGCCCGTTTCCGGATCCACTTCGACATCACAAATGTGCGTACCAAAACCTGGTCCGGCGCCTTGGACGTCGCTACTGGATTGACCGCTGATGGGGCCACCCGTTTTACCGGCGACATTGGCAATTTCAGCTAACGATAAAGACCCGGCCTTGCCGGACTTACGATTGACTGCGGAACCCGCTAGCCATTCGACGTCGCTCACTTCGATATCCCAGATCTTCGCTGCTCGTTCACACAGCTGTGCGACGACTTGGTCACACGCGAGACACACCGCCTGGCCGACTGCGAACGTCACGCGGCTGCCACCTGTTAGCATGCTGTACGCGCTCGAAGCCGTATCAGCGACGATCGGTTTAACCCGGCTAACGTCGATCCCAAGTACTTCGGCCGCCATAATTCCCATCGATGCGCGAGAGCCGCCAATGTCTGGGTTCGCTGTAACCACATCGACCGTACCGTCTTCATTAACGTGCACTGCCGCACTCGATTCCCCACCGATATTGAACCAGAACCCGGACGCAACACCACGACCTTGGTTAGGACCTAGAGGTATGGAATAGTGTGGGTGGTTCTTCGCTGCTTCGAGTGTTTCGATAAAGCCAATTTTTTGAAATTTCGGACCGTAAGCTGCTTGTGTCCCTTCGCGGGCAGCATTTTTTTCGCGCAATGCGATTGGGTCCATCTCGAGTTTCTTGGCCAATATATCAATGGCCGATTCCACTGCGAATGCTGCGATCGGCGCGCCTGGCGCACGGTAGGCAGCAGCTTTGGGTCGATTCACGACGACGTCAAATCCGACCGATTTGGAATTGGCAATCGTGTAAGGCGCGAAACCCGTCATACAACCGAGGTGGACGGGTGAGCCTGGGAACGCACCCGCCTCGTATTCCATAACCAATTCGCCAGCGACCATGGTGCCGTCCTTCTTCGCACCAATTCGAACCCACGCATGACCACCTGAGGTTGGGCCGGTCGCGCGAAAAACGTCTTCACGATTCATGACGATTTTGATTGGCTTGCCAGATTTCTTCGACAGCAAGATCGCGATCGGCTCGAGATAGACGACCGTTTTGCCGCCAAATCCACCACCGATTTCTGCTGGGAGGACGCGAATTTTGGAAATATCCATGCCGCATACGGTGGCGCAATAGTTGCGCACCATAAATTGGCCTTGGCTACTTGCCCATACCGTTGCCATACCGTCTTCGGTTGTACTCGCAACACAGGCATGCGGCTCAATATAACCTTGGTGTACGCATTGCGAAGTAAAGTCATGTTCGACGGTTACATCTGCTGAGGCAAAGCCTGCATCGATATCCCCGAGACTAAATTCGTAGCGTTGGGCGACGTTCGAGGCTTTGCTCGGTTTCGGATCCACGCCTTTGGTGAAGATATCGTCGTGTAAAACCGGTGCTTTCGGTTTCATCGCTTCACGCGCATCTAGGACATGCGGCAAGACTTTGTATTTAACTTCAATGAGGGCTGCCGCAGCTTGCGCAATCGCTGGTGTGGTGGCGGCCACTGCTGCGACCGCGTGCCCATCGTAGAGTGCTTTATCGCGCGCCATGATATTGCGCGACATGTCGCGAAAGCTAACTGGCGATTCTCCGGCGCCACGGTGCTTGGGGCTCAGCTCTGGAAAGTCGGCCGCCGTAACGACCGCTTTTACACCGGCAAGCTTCATGGCTTTCGATGTGTCGATCGAAAGAATTTTGGCGTGTGCATGAGGACTTCGTACGATGCAGCCCGTTAGCATCCCGGGCAAGTTACAGTCGGCGCCGAAATTTGCGCGACCGGTGACTTTTTCAATTCCGTCTGGACGAATCGGGCGAGTGCCGACGACTCGGTAGCCGTTGCTGTTTACGCTTGGTTTGGTCTTGTCAAATTGCGTTTCTTCTTTACCCATGATTCTATTCTCCCCGCATTTCCGCTGCGGCGTTGGTCACAGCCTTGATGATTTTATCGTATCCCGTACAGCGACATAGGTTGCCTGCTAGCCAGTAGCGCATTTCCGATTCGCTGGGATCGGGATTGAGCGCCAGCATTGATTTTGCCGCCACGATAAATCCCGGCGTACAAATTCCGCATTGTAATGCGGCCTCTTTCAAAAAATGTTTTTGCAATGGATGCAATTCGTCGCCATTGGCGACCCCTTCAATGGTGCCGATCTCACATCCGTCGGCCTCGATCCCAAGGACCAAGCAAGAGCACACTAGACGTCCGTCCACTGTGACACTGCACGCGCCGCAATCGCCGGACGAACAACCTTCTTTACTGCCAGTTAAACCGAGTTCGTCGCGCAAGCAATCGAGCAAGGTTTGCTCCGTATCGCAAAGGAACTCGACGGGATCGCCATTAATCGTTGTATTTACGTGATGTTTCGCCATGTTATTTTCCTTTTGCCCGGTCCAGAGCGATCAGTGCTGCACGTCGCGCAAGTACACCAGCGACCTTTGTGCGATAGACAATCGTTCCGCGTTTATCATCAATCGGCTTGCAAGCTGCGCTGGCCGCTGCTGCCAGTGCTGCTAGGGCCGCATCGTCGACCTTCGTGCCAATGAGTGCTTTTGCACCCGCTTTAACCAACAGCGGCGTCGGTGCGACGGCGCCGAGCGATACTCGCGCATCAGTACATACACCTTTGCTGTCGATCGATAAGCTAACCCCTGCACCAACCACCGCGATGTCCATTTCGGTTCGCGGGATCAGTCGCAGATAAGCGTCACCTGAACGCCTCGGTCGTTTGGGTAAGAAAAAGCTCACAATAAATTCGCCTTTTTTCAAAGACGTTTTGCCGGGACCGATGACAATGGTCTCGACATTCGCCTCGCGAGTTCCCTTGGGTCCCGCGATTTTGCAGGTCGCGCCAGCTGCGATGAGCGCAGGCACGCTGTCGGCTGCTGGCGAACCGTTACACAGATTTCCGCCGAGCGAGGCCCGCCCTTGGATCTGTGTTGAGCCGATTAAGTCGAAGCCCTCGACCAAACCCGGCCAGGCCTTTTTCACTCCTGGATGCGCGCTGAGTTCGGCGCCGGCTACTGCCGCGCCGATGCGAAAGCCGCCTTTTTCTGCTTTGATTTGTTTGAGTTCGGGGATTTTTTTGATGTCGACGATGGTACTTGGTTTTACCCGACCTGCTCTAAGTTGGACGAGGAGATCGGTGCCGCCGGCTAAGACTTTTGGGTTTTTGCCACCCTCGGCGAGACAGCGGACGGCGGCTTTGACCGACGTGGGTGCGGTAAATTGAATTTGTGTCACAGTTGCTCCAGTTGTGGTCGCTTAAGGAGGATTTGGGCCTGCGATTGTAACGCCACCGAGATTGATAACGAAACTGCTTATTTATTTGTGCCGAAGGGTTAGCGCTCGACGAACGCGGGTCGTTTTGGTAGCACTGACCTGATTCAGCTGTCGCGGACTCATCGTCGGCATGACTGGTCCACCAGACAAATCTCTAAAGCAAGATATTTGCATCCGACAGGTGACTCATTGGATCTCACTTGAGATTCTAGGTTTGAGGAAGTTTTAAACGGATCTACCAAACCTCGCCAAAGGGTCGCACCTCGACGTTAAACGACCAGCCACTACGATCTTGATGAGCAACATTGAAAGCAGTGTTCGCGATTGACGCGGGTTGAATAAAGTAATCGTCCTTGGCCTCGGGCATCATCTTGCGCGTCCATTCCAGGTCGATCACGGCATCGATCACCATGTAGGCAACGTGCACTCCTTGAGGGCCGAGCGACCGCGCCATCGATTCTGCAAGTATTCGCTGCGCTGCTTTGGTGGGCGCAAAGCCCGCGAAATTAGGTTTTCCACGCAGCGCTGAGGTATTTCCAGAGGTGATGATCACACCACTACCAGCTGCGATCATCGCGGGTGCGCAGGCGCGCGCAAGATACAGCAATCCCATCGTGTTAATCGTGAAATTTAGCTGCAGGTCGGCCGGATTGATGTCTAAGAAATTGCCGAACGTTCCCCGCACGGCATTATGGATGAGGATCGTTGGCGCTCCGAGATCGCGCCCGACGCTCGCCACGGCTTGATTGACCGCAGCCTCATCCGCGACATCACAGACGTAGCCTTTCGATCCGCCGATCTCCTTCTCTAAAGTATCCAAGCGTTCGGCGTTTCTAGCGAGCATCGCTATGCGGTAGCCGCCCTCGGCAAAGCGGCGTGCAAGTGCACTACCAGTACCCGGGCCAACGCCGCTGATCAAACAAACTGGTTTTTCCATTATTCAGTGCGCTCCTTATCTAGCGAGTGGTCTATGCCAATGCATCTGCGTGTATTGCTCGGCGACTTTCTGCGGATCGATTCCCTAAGTGGCGTCTTATCGCTTAATCTGCGACGCACTCAAGGAGGCATACTATGACAGCATTGGACACGACTGCGAGTGATGCATCAATTTGGCCACGTCGCTACACGGTCGTCGCGTTGTGCTTTTGCGCCGTTTTTATTTGTTACATCGATCGGGTCAACATTTCCGTCGCGGTGCTCGCGATGCAAGAAGAATTCGGTTGGTCGGAGACGACGAAAGGTTACGTGCTGTCCTCGTTTTTCATCGGTTACATGTTGTTCATGGCGCCAAGCGGCTGGATAGCCAATCGGATCGGTGGAAGCCTCGTGCTCGGGCTGGCGGTTTTATGGTGGTCAGTGTTCACGATACTCACCCCAAGCGCGTCGTTCATCGGCCTGCCCATGCTGGTCATTGCACGGATCGCAATGGGCATGGGTGAATCTGCGATGTTTCCTGCCGCGTACAGTGTTTATGGGCGCTGGGTTTTGCCGCAAGAACGCTCGCGTGCCGTGGCAATTCTGCTGAGTGGCATTCCGCTCGGCACACTGTTCGCCTTGCTGACGACGGGATGGATCGTGAGTAATTTCGGTTGGCCGGCCGTGTTCTATGGATTCGGCTTAGTCGGGTTCCTATGGACGGCAATTTGGTTTTTCCAGATTCATAACAATCCGGCCGACGACCCGAAAGTTGGCGTGCAAGAGCTAGAACTCCTGAAAGAACTGGCCGCAGACCATGCAAACAAACCGCCCGTGCCATGGCGAAAGCTCTTGACTGCGAAACCCGTGTGGGCCTTGTTTATTAACCATTTTTGTAGCAACTGGGTGCTATACATGTTGCTCGCCTGGCTGCCAAGCTATTTTCGCGGACATCTGGGTCTGAGTATCACCAACGCAGGCATATATTCTGCAGCGCCGTGGTTGACGATGTTCGTTGTCGGAAATTGCGCGGGTTGGATCGCGGATTGGATGGTCGGTCGTGGATTGAGTATCACGGCGGTGCGGAAAATTATGCAAACCATCGGACTCGTCAGCTCGGCGATATTCATGCTGCTGGCCCGCGACGTTGATACGGCTGGCGTTGCGATGTTGCTCATGTGTGGCGCGCTCGGCGGTGCCGCGTTCACCTGGGCAGGCTTCGTGCCGAACCATCTCGATATCGCGCCGCGTTACGCAGACGTCTGTGCGCCAGGCAATGTGCACGCGAGATGAGGGTTTGTTGGTCCCTCGCAGCCGGCTTGCGGAAGTAGGCTGCAAACCACCATAAGCGGCTTGGGTTAAGAGCCCTGGTCGTGAGCGTTATGGAAAAGGCAAGGCTTGACCTTGTCAGGTACGAAACGGAAAGGCGAATGCAAATGAACCACTGATGACCCGTCGAAAGCGTAGGAACGATGTCAAAACCGGGAGGTAGTCGTTAACCCGGGATAAGCTCTGGAGCAATCCGCTTACGGCCAGAGCGGCATCCGGCGTAAAGGTGGCGTGAGTCCGTTTCAGGCTCGTGTGCGTAACCTGGGAACCTGTCGCCTCGATGTTAAGGGAGCCGTCCAAGTGGTAGCCCCACAAGGACCTGAGTACCGATGCGAGGCACAGGGACGGACTGGTCTGTAGTAGCGATGAAGCGTCTGTAATGGGCGTTGAGCCAAGGGACCAGATTGTTCAGCTAATGAATTGAACCAACTGCAAAGGAGGAGTTCATGACAGAAGCAAAGCCGTATGCGATTCCAAAACAGGTTGTTTGGGACGCGTACAAGAAGGTGAAGGCGAATCGCGGAGCGGCCGGTGTGGACGGTCAATCGCTGGTTGACTTCGAGAAAGACTTGAAGGGGAGTCTCTACAAGCTCTGGAATCGAATGTCGTCTGGCAGTTACTTCCCGCCTCCGGTACGCCTCGTCGAGATTCCAAAAGGCAACGCGGGTCAGACTCGCCCGCTGGGTATTCCGACCGTTTCGGACCGGATCGCTCAGATGGTCGTGAAGCTGATGCTTGAGCCGCAAGTCGAACCACACTTCCACGAAGACTCGTAGGGGTATCGTCCCGGCAAGTCGGCCCTGGACGCGGTGGGGGTGACACGTCAGCGTTGCTGGCGTCGCAACTGGGTGATCGATCTTGATATCAAAGGCTTCTTTGATAATCTCGATTGGGACTTGGTCATGCGAGCGGTGCGACATCACACGGATGTTCCGTGGATTCTACTTTACGTAGAACGCTGGTTGAGAGCTCCGGTGCAACATGCGGACGGACGCCTCGAAGACAGAACGAAGGGCTCGCCGCAAGGGTCTGTAATCAGCCCCTTGCTGAGTAACCTGTTCATGCATTATGCGTTCGATGAATGGCTGCGGCGTAACTTCCCGGACGTTCAATTCGCGCGCTATGCCGACGATGCTGTCGTGCATGCCCGCAGCCGGAAAGAGGCTGAGGCATTGCTGGCGGCGATTCGACAGCGTCTGGCGGAATGCCACTTGGAGCTTCATCCTGAGAAGACCAAGATCGTGTACTGCCAAGACGATGACCGACGCGGCACGCATGAACATACCTCGTTCGACTTTCTGGGTTACACGTTTCGTCCACGTCGAGCCAAGAACCGGTGGGGCAAGCTGTTCATCAGCTTTCTCCCTGGTGTGAGCAACAAGGCGGCGAACTCGATCCGCGCCACGATTAGGTCGTGGCGAATTGGGGGAACCCGCGACAACCAGAATTCCTGGAAGAGATCGCGAAGTTCGTCAATCCTTTCGTACGTGGTTGGGTGAACTACTA
>JAQCEL010000131.1 GCA_027618655.1 Pseudomonadota bacterium
GGATGTGCATTTCGGCGCAATACATGACACGAATTTTCAGCAAGTTCGCGTCTTGCACAGATTGGCTCGGCGTCGAGTTGCGATATATCAAATGATCGATCGGAATAATTCGAATCCGCCCATCGTCGGGATCCGCAAGATACCCGTGGCGTGTGAACGATTCTTGACTGGAATTAATGATCTGCACTTCGACTCAACCCGCATCGATGTCATCCTGAACTTTGGATCGCGCCCAACCTAACCATTGGTGGCTGTTACCGTGCGTATTGATTGGAGCAAGACCACGCACGACGCCAGCGTCTAACGCCCAACATCTACGTTATTCAGTGATCCGCTGCGCGTAGATTCGAGTGCTGCATAGTTCAGCTGGGTTTTTGCTTGCCAGAGGAGGGCGAATGGCAAGGTGCCGAAAATCAGTACGATCATGACGAGAATAACGGATCACATGTTCTGTCATCGCCTGGCCGAGCTGCTTCGTGAATAAAGTAGGTTCGTTCCGACGGGGGCTGCAATAGTCGAACACGGCTAGTTGACCAGCTCATCAATGGCGTTCTGTATTTTTATACTCTTCGCATACAAGGGATCGTCCGAATCGACAAGTTTCTCAAGTTCCGAGAAGCTTTTTCCTGCGTTGCGCAACTGCAACACAGCCATGTTGTGCCACGCTTTAGCATGTCGAGGATCGCGTACTAGCGTTTCCTGATAGGCTTGCAGTGCAAGCTCAGGTCGCGACGTGCGAGCGTAGATGTTGCCGAGCTTAAACCACGGTTCGGCCTCGCCGGGCGCATTTTGCGCAAGCGTTGTGTAGTGTTTTTCGCTGTCAGTCCAGTTTTGCGCGTCGTACGCTTTCCCGGCTAAGGAATACGTTTCTGCTAGGTTGATTGGATTTTTGTCCGGTTTTGTTGGACTTCGTTCGCACCCGTTAAGCGTTGCAACGAGCACGCTATACAGTAGGCATCGATTTAAACGCTTTGCCATCGCAATTCCAACGCTGGTCGTAGGTTCAGATTGTGTGCTTGGCCGGCCGCGAGTTCTAAGGTCATTTTTGCGAGCCTGCACGCAGACAAACGCCACCGCTGGAGTTTCTTGACCCTCTTGACGATGCGGAATTCGGCATCCAAATAGGTGACGTCGATAGGATATGACATTGGCATGGTATGAACTGCCGCACACGGGTCGATCAACAAGCCAGCGCCAGGCACTGGGGCGTTGCGAAATAACAGACCGCGCATTCGATCCCAAGCATTGGAGGTGCGCAAGCAAGGGTCGACGGTGACTTGGCCAGATTTCGAAATCAACTTGCCCGCGGTCATAGAATCCCTTCATTCATAAACTTCGTGGCTATCGGAAATCCGAGGACGATAAATTTAACTGGAAAAATAATTAGAATAAGCGGGCCCACTCATTTTATTGGCGCTTTCATCGCCATTTTCTCGGCGCGCTGGAACCGTTCATTGCGCGTCCTCTCCGAAAGGTTTGATTAATCATCGGTAGATAACTGCCCCGACACAAGTTTTTTAAGGCGGCGGAACTGTTCCTAACTGACTTGCATTATGCAGGCTATTTTATTGATCAGCAAAGAATATTTAAGACTGGTGTGCAACTCATTAGGCGCTTTTGGTTACAATAAATCTTTCCGCGAAAAGTCGAAATATCCGACTTAACTTGAAATTTGTTCGCTCAGTCCATACCTTTCGCGCCACTCATACTACTTAATTTATCGAGCGAAATAATTTTCTCATGGCAATAGACACTGCAAAAGAAACGCGTGGCTTCGAATCAGAAGTCAATCAGCTGCTCAATCTCGTCATTAACTCGTTGTATAGCAACCGCGAAATCTTCTTGCGCGAGCTCGTCTCCAACGCCTCTGATGCCGCTGACAAACTACGCTTCGCGTCGCTTAGTGACGATTCGCTTTACGAAGGCGACAGCGAGCTAATCATCACGGTCGATTACAGCGACAAGCTTAAAACCCTAACCGTACGTGACAACGGCATCGGCATGTCGCGGGATGAAGCGATTGAACATTTAGGCACGATAGCGAAATCAGGTACTAAGGAATTCTTTGGTCAGTTGAGCGGCGATGCGCAGCAAGATTCGCAGATGATTGGCCAGTTTGGTGTGGGCTTTTACTCTGCGTACATCGTCGCCGACAAAGTCACCGTAACAAGTCGTCGCGCAGGTCTAAGCGAAGACGAGGGCGTGCGGTGGGAATCCGATGGCAAAGGCGATTTTACAGTTGAGACCGTTAGGAAAAAGAAGCGCGGCACGGAAGTTGTTTTACATCTAAAGGATGACGCGAGTGAATTTGCAAATGGCTATCGTCTGCGACAGATCATCAAACGCTACTCCGACCATATCGCGACTAAGATTGAAATGCCGGTCGAAGGCGAGGACGCGACGGGTTTTGAGGCCGTCAATACCGCGACGGCACTGTGGACGCGCAATAAGAAGGACATCAGCGACGACGAATATAAAGCGTTTTACAAGCATATCTCCCATGACTTTGAGGACCCGCTCACTTGGAGTCATACGAAGTCAGAAGGCAAGTTTGAATACACCACGGTATTTTTCGTCCCCGGTCGCGCGCCATTCGATTTGTTCGACCGCGATGCTAAACATGGGGTGAAGCTGTATGTGCAACGCGTGTTCATCATGGATGATGCCGATCAAATCTTACCGAATTATCTGCGCTTCATGCGCGGCATCGTCGATGCAAATGATTTGCCGCTGAATGTGTCGCGCGAAATTCTTCAGCACAACAAGGCAATCGACTCGATACGCAGCGCATCGACGAAGAAAATTCTCGGCATGTTCGAAACCTTGGCCAAAGGCGAGGACTACACGAGTTTCTGGAACAATTTCGGACGTGCGCTGAAGGAGGGCATCGTTGAAGACCACGCGAATCAGGAACAGATCGCGAAACTCTTAAGATTTGTCAGTACGCAAAGTGCCAGCGACGAAGCGGACGTGTCGTTGCAGGACTACGTTGGGCGGATGGTCGATGGACAGCAGGCGATTTATTTTCTAACCGCCGAGACGCTTGCTACTGCGCGCAATAGTCCGCATCTGGAAATTTTTCGCGAGAAGAACTTAGAAGTGCTCCTGCTTTGCGACCCGGTTGACGAGTGGGTGACCTCGCAACTCGCAGAATTTGACGGCAAGCCGTTGAAATCCATTCTACACGGCGAGCTGGATCTCCCAGCAAGTGCAGCGGATAAGGACGCTTCGCAGGCGAAAGAAGAGCACGCGCAGACGCACGAAGCGTTGATCGAGAAAATTAAAACGGCGCTCGGCGATAGCGTCAAAGACGTGCGATCGACGACTCGGCTAACCTCTTCGCCAGCGTGTCTCGTGTCCGACGACAACGATATGAGCGCCAATCTCCAGCGGATTTTGAAGGCCTCGGGACAGGCGCTGCCAAGCTCGAAACGGATCCTCGAAATCAATGCAAAGCATCCCTTGCTAAGCCGTCTCGAGGCTGAAAGCGATCCCGCTAGAATCGAGAATTGGGCTTCAATGTTGTACGAACAGGCATTACTCGCTGAAGGCGGGCGCTTAGATGATCCGGCCGCTTTTGTTAAGCGGATGAACGATATGTTGCTCGAATTGACGGATGCGTAAAGGCGCTCCGCCTAAATCTGCCCGTGAACATGTGCTCGCCGCTGAAAAACGCTTCGTTGCTGCTGGGTTAGTCTTCGGCCACGGCACCGACAACGCGCGCGACGAGGCGGTATTTCTGGTCTTCGATGCGTTGTCATTGCCGTTTAATTCAAACGATACGGCCCTCGATCGAGCCCTGACGGGTCCGGAAAATTTGGCAGTCTCCCGACTCATCGACAAACGTATCGAATCGAGGAAACCGGCCGCATATCTTACCCACCACATGCGGTTCGCGGGTCATGATTTTTACGTGGATGAACGAGTATTAGTCCCGCGCTCCCCGATTGCGGAGTTGATTAATTCCGAATTTCACCCGTGGCTCGATGTGCAGACTGTCAAACGAGTACTTGAAATCGGCACAGGAAGTGGGTGTATTGCGATCGCGACCGCGCTTGCGCTACCGCATGCGACCGTCGATGCAATCGACATATCGCCGGATGCCCTGATCGTCGCGGAGCTAAACCGAACACGCTTCGCGCAAGTGTCGCATCGAGTTCGCTTCATCGAGGCGGATCTCTTTCCAACGTCAAACGAACGCTACGATCTCATCGTTACTAATCCGCCGTATGTGCCAAGCGACGAGTGCGAACAATTGCCAGCTGAGTATCTGCACGAACCGCGTTTAGCGCTCGACGCTGGTGCAGACGGTTTAACGCTTGTGCGGCGGATAGTCGCTGGCGCCGCTAAGCACCTAAATGCAGGCGGTCATCTTATTATTGACGTTGGAGAAATGGCGCCAGTTGTTGATAGTGAGATTTCAACAGTCAATTTCACCTGGGTTGATTTGCTGCATGGCGGCGCCGGAATCGGTGTTGCAGGAAGAAACGATTTCATGTGATCGCAAGAATCACGTGTCACAGTGCGCGTCGGTCGTATAACGAAAGATTGATCCGAAGTGCAGCTTCGGTAGACGAGTTCCGACGACGTAAAATGCTGGCTCGTTGTGTATTACAATACATGAATGTCTGGAAATACATTTGGAACGTTGTTCACGCTAACAAGTTGTGGTGAAAGCCATGGGCAGGGGTATCTAGGAATTGTCGATGGCTGTCCGCCTGGCTTGGCATTAAGCGAGGCGGACCTGCAATTAGACCTCGACCGACGAAAGCCAGGGCAAAGTCGCCACACCACTCAACGCCGCGAAGATGACCGAGTAAAAATCGTATCGGGTGTTTTCGAAGGGCGCACAACCGGCACCCCGATCGGACTCATTATTGAAAATTCCGATCAGAAATCGAAAGATTATTCGAACATCGCGGAAAAATTTAGGCCTGGTCACGCTGACTACACCTATATTCAGAAATACGGTGTACGCGACTACCGAGGAGGCGGTCGGGCCTCGGCGCGGGAGACCTGCATCCGAGTTGCGGCGGCCGGAATCGCAAAAAAATATCTGAAAGAACAGCACGGGATTAGCGTACGCGGTTATTTGGCGCAGCTCGGTGAGATTAGCATTGGCTTCGAGACATGGTCTGCCGTCGAACAAAATCCGTTCTTTTGTGCGGTCCCCGATCGCGTTCCAGAGCTAGAAGCTGCTATGGATGCGTTACGAAAATCCGGTGACTCGATCGGCGCAAGAGTTAATGTCGTCGCGAGCGGCATGATTCCAGGACTCGGTGAACCGATATTCGATCGCCTGGACGCAGATATCGCCAAGGCAATGATGAGCATCAATGCCGTCAAGGGCGTTGAAATCGGTGATGGATTCGACGTCGTAACGCAGCGCGGAACACAACATCGCGACGAACTGACACCGCAAGGATTTCGCAGCAATTCGGCTGGCGGCATATTAGGCGGTATTAGCAGCGGCCAAGATATCATCGTCAGCATCGCCTTGAAGCCGACGTCTAGCATTCGCTTACCAGGTGACACAATCGATGCGCATGGCAATCCAACGGACATCGCCACCTTAGGTCGTCATGATCCTTGCGTCGGGATCCGCGCCACTCCAATTGCGGAGGCAATGCTGGCTCTCGTATTAATGGATCATGTGTTACGTCAACGCGGGCAAAACGGTGGCGTCCAGGTTCCGACGGCACCGATACCCTCTTCTAGGCAATGAATTTTGCGTTTTTCAAACGAGCCTAACGAGAACTTGCGCGAGTCATCGGCCATTGATACCGATGGCGTCCTTGAAGAGATATCGCAGCGCGTCGCCAAAGCTCGGATAAATCGGACGCCCTTGAAAATCGTGGGCGGGGACACCAAAAAGTTTTACGGCCGTTTAATTAACGGTGAGATTTTACCGGTTGCAGCATACCGCGGTATCACGCAGTACGAACCAGCAGAGCTCGTCATGACAGCGCGCTGCGGGACCTCGTTGAGCCAAATCGAAGAAACGCTTTTCGCCAATGGTCAGATGCTCGCGTTTGAACCGCCGAGTTTTGGACCAAATGCTACGCTCGGTGGCGTGATCGCTGCGGGCTTAGGCGGCCCGCGCCGTCCGTATGCAGGTGCTGCGCGCGACGCCGTTCTCGGTGTAAAAATCATGACGAGTAGCGGTGAGGTGTTGAGCTTCGGGGGTCAAGTGATGAAGAACGTCGCGGGTTACGACGTGTCACGGTTAATGACAGGCGCACTGGGGACCTTAGGTGTATTGCTGGAAATTTCCGTGCGAGTCGCCCCGCGCGCGCAGAGCGAATCATCCATCGGTTGGCAAATCGGGGCGCTCGAAGCTCATCAAAAAATGATCAAATTAGCGCAACGACCGTTGCCCATCAGCGCCATGGCTTACGACGATGGCATTATGCGCGTACGTTTAGCAGGGCACCCTAGCGCAATCGACGATGCAGAGACGGATCTCGCTGCGGATTGCAAATTGTCGAACGATTATTGGCACGCATTGAAAGAACAAACATTACCGTTTTTCCAGGGTGCGGAATCACTTTGGCGTTTGTCAGTGGCGCCGGCATCGACAACTGAATTAGCGGGCGATTGGTTATGGGACTGGGGCGGCGCGTGTCGATGGTTACGCTCTGAGGAACCTCGCGAGCGAATTCGCGACGTTGCACATGCAGCAGGGGGCCACGCAAGTTTATTCCGACACTTGGCCGACGATACGCCATTTACCCCATTGGGATCGGTCAATTCAATCCTCCATAACAGAGTGAAACAAATCTTCGATCCACATGGAATTTTTAACCCAGGGAGAATGTATGCGGGACTGTAACGTCAGCATTCAACGGCACGAGTCGTAGTCATGCGAGCTAAATTTTCTTCCGAAATCTTAGCGTCCGCGGATAACGCCGAAATGGCTTCAATCATGCGAGCGTGCGTGCACTGCGGGTTTTGTAACGCGACATGCCCGACTTATCAATTGCGAGGCGATGAGCTGGACGGACCACGCGGGCGCATCTATTTAATCAAGTCGATGCTTGAAGAAGCGGATCTCAGTCGCTCGACGCAGCTGCATCTCGACCGATGCTTGACGTGCCGTGCCTGTGAGACAACGTGTCCATCTGGTGTGAACTACAGTCGCTTAGTCGAACTCGCGCGGCCAATCGTCGATGCAAAGGTTGGGCGGCGCCCGCTCGAGCGATTTAAACGTTGGCTCCTGCGCCAAATCGTTCCGCATCCAAAACGTTTCGCAGCATTAGTGTTTGTCGCCAGAATATTTAGGCCGCTTTATCCACGCGCGTTGGCTGAACTGGTGCCGAAAGCAAAGCGCAAGCAGCTGCCTTCACAAGCAGGCTTACACGAGCGAAAAATGCTGATCATTGACGGATGTGTTCAGCAGGTTGCGGCGCCAGAGATAAACGCGGCTGCGCGAGAGGTTTTTAGTCGCCTCAAAATAGAACTTGTCTCGTCAACATATGCCGGATGTTGTGGCGCGGTGTCCTACCATCTTGGCGAAGTTGCAGAAGCTCAAGGCTACGCCCGACGAAATATCGATGCCTGGTCGCCGGCGGTAGCGGCCGGAGCGCAAGCGCTCATATCGACATCGACTGGCTGTAGCGTAATGCTTAAGGAGTACGGTGGGCTATTGCGTGATGATCCCATTTACGCAGATCGGGCTAGACAAATCTCGGCGCTCGTTCGTGACCCAAGCGAGGTCCTCGATTTAGGCGAACTCGCAAAGGCTTACCAGGTAAAGTCAGATCGACGTATCGCATTTCACGCGCCGTGCACGATGCAACACGGGCTGCGCGTAGCGCAGCGTGCCGAGGCGTGCTTAAACGCAGTTGGATTTGAACTCACAGAAGTCCCTGATGGACACTTGTGCTGTGGATCAGCGGGGACTTATTCGCTGCTCCAACCAGCACTTAGCGAGCAATTACTTGACCAGAAACTTGCAGCGCTAGAGGGCGCTTCGCCAACTACCATAGCGAGCGCAAATATCGGGTGTTTGATGCATTTGCAACGCCGCGCAAAGACGGAAGTGCGTCATTGGTTGGAAATGATCAGACCCCACGCAGTGAAGCCCGATCATCAACCCTAGCGCGATCTAGACAATCGGCCGGGCCGAGCGACTAGTAAATCCTCAGGATCGCCGAATCCCCGTCGCCCTCGAGATAGTCGTCAAATCCGTCACCCGGGGGATTGCCATCGTAGATTCTAAATTCTCGCTGTTGGCGATAGGCCTCTCGAACGAATGTATAGGGGTCGAGCGCTGCTTGATCGCGGATATTTGTCGCCTCCAGTAAATTCGCGCGAATATTTACTGCATTCACGACTGACAGCGGTAAGGTGACGATCGGGTTCAGGTAGGTCAGCGGATTTAACAGCAGGGCCGATAAAAATCCCGGTGCATCACGAAATGAGCTAGGCCCTGCAAGCGGTATGTTCAAATATGCGCCTTCGCCAGCTCCCCACACGCCGAATGTTTGCCCCAGGTCTTCATCGTGCGCCATCAGACCCATTTCCTTCGCTGGATCGAAGAGTCCGCCGAGTCCGATCGTGCTGTTGACGACGAAGCGGCCCGTATCACTGAAAAATTGTCCCGGTTTACCTTGCAAAGCGTCGTTCAAAATGACGTTGATGTAACCGACATTGTCGAAGAAGTTAGTAACGCCGCTACGAACGGGTTTTGGCGCAACAGTTACGTAGCCACGCGCGACGGGCTGCAGCACGTTGCGATCGATTGAATCGTTAAAATTATAAATCTTGCGGTTCGTTGCTTCGTAGGGATCGCCAGGATCTCCGTTCGGCGTACTTGCGCAGCCAGTGATCAAGCTGAGTAACGTGAGTAACCCGACGATAGGCAATAAATTCCGTTGGTGTCGCATGAAGACTTTCCTGATGAGTGGTTTGTAAGGTCCAGCAAATAGATTCTAGTTATGCCGCTAACTAACAGTCTAATCAGTTTCGCGGTAGTCGAGACTTAGCGCCCGCTCGAAGCGTAGTTTGCAACTTTATCAGTTAATTTGCCAATAAGTGAGTCCAGTCCTTCACTTTTTATAACGGCAGTGTAATCAGCTCGCTTGAGTGACAAATCCGACACGCCCGATGCAATTACGTTTACAATTTGCCACACACCGTTAGTTTCTCGAAGGACATAGTCTAGCGTCACTTGGTCGCCGTCTGATTTCACGATCACGGTCTTGACCAATACATTTCCACGCTTTTCTTCCACGCCCAAGGTCTCGAAGACTTCTCCAGAATAGCCGTCAAAGTTCGACGCATAAGTCGCGGCGCTTAATTGTGCAAAGACATCAAGGAAACGGCTCCTTTGCGCATCATCTAACGCATTCCATTGCTCCGCGGAATTGCCCGTCACGATCCGCCCGATCGTTGTGAAATCGAAGGTCTCGGCTAACACGCCATTGAGCGTTTGTACGCGTCCCTTGTAGCTGAGACTATCCGCGTCGCGCATGACGTTAAGCAAGGTCGCGTGAAGTTTTTCAACGACTGCCTGAGCATCGTTCGCAGCAGGCGTGGCATGCGCAAAATGGCACAACGCGAGCAAAGAAATGGTTAACGTGCCGAAATTAATGGTCGTCCTCATTTTGAGTCCCCGTGCGAGCTGGCAGTCGGATTTTCGAGTTCCCAAGGGCGGAGAAGTTCACTCATTGGTATCTACGGCGCGGGCGTATGACCGGTTTTTCCAGCGCGATCGTTCTCCGCGGGAATAGCGGAAGGCGGATGTCCAAGTCATCGCTAGAAATAAAATCGCGGCCACGGGCAACGTAAAGACCCACAAGGGTGATAGCCCATAATAGCGGACGGTTGGAATGTAGGTACCAAGCATCGTGGCGATCGCGACGATGCCAAGGGTGGTGGCAGTACTTGAGGGATTAAATAATGCCGCGAACGGCACGACATAACTCACGAGCAACAGCAGCGTGCAAACAATGAGCAAAGATTTCGAATAGCGCAACTGCGTGTATGCCGTTCGCGCGACCATATTCCAAACATTGGAAAGGGTCTGATAAGGTCGCAACGCGCGCGCGTCATTTGACAATCCGATCCAAATCTTACCGGACGAATCTTTAATTTTTCGCGCCAACGTGCAGTCATCGATGATGGCGTTCTTCAGGCTAGTGAAGCCCCCGATCTCGCGCAGCTTGGTCATTCTTAGTAATACACAGCCGCCCGCACCTGCGGCAATTTGAGAGTTGGTTGAGTTCGCGAGCGCAAACGGATAGAGCATCTTAAAAAAATATACAAATGGCGGTAACAGAAGTTTCTCCCAAAACAGCTGCATATGCAGGTTAGCCATCAGTGAGGCCATATCGAGTTGCTTTTCTTCGAGGTGATTTAATAGCGTCGCGACCGTCCCAGGATTTAGACCGATATCGGCGTCTAAGAGTAAAACGTATCTTGACTCGACGAAACTCAAGCCTTGGTTGAGCGCCCAGAGCTTACCGCTCCAACCTTCAGGCGGCGTGGTTCCCGCCACGACAAGTAGGTTCTCTATCGGGTGGTTTTCAGCAATAAATTTCGTGTCGTCGTCGCTTTGGTCATCGATCACAACGATGCGCGCGAATGTTCCTTGACGACTCAGTAGTGACAAGGTTTCGGCAATACAAGCAGCTTCATTACGCGCAGGGATTAGGACGGAGATCTCACCAAGGCCGCCAGACTTCAACGATGCGTTAAGCTCAAGTCGTTCGCGAGTACTCCACGGGCGCCAAGGCAGTAGGCACACTGCAAGCCAGATGAACAACGAGACGCCAACCAGGGCTATCGGCACGGTATTTCTTTGTAGCTAAAGTCTACAAAGCGGCGATATCTGGCATTCAGGCGACTCGCTTTTGGTCGTCGTTCTTCACGACCTCGTTGCTTGCAACCAGTTGCGGCTTCGCGAGCGTATCATCGTCGTATAGGAAAGGCACTTCTGGTGCCATCGTCCCCGTCGTACGAGGTCCGCGCAAAAATACGGATAGTGCCTTCCATGGGCGCGCGAGCGTATCGTTCACGGCAGTGGCTTCGTAGCCGCTGTGTACCATGCAATCAGCGCACTTTGGGTTGACCCCAGTACCGTATTTATCCCACTCAGTTTCTTCAAGTAACTTGGCAAAACTCGTCGTGTAGCCTTCGCCGACGAGCAAATAACACGGTTTTTGCCACCCGAACACATTGCGAGTTGGGTTCCCCCAGGGCGTGCAGTGGTAGGTTTGATTGCCAGCTAGAAAATCGAGATAGAGGGATGATTGATTAAATCGCCATTTGCGTCCGCGCCCGAGTTTGAAGATGTCACGGAATAACTGGCGGCTCCCGTTGCGCTTGAGGAATACATCCTGACGGGGCGCTCTTTCGTAATTGTAGCCAGGCGATATCGTGACGCCTTCAACACCGAGCTTCATCATGGTATCCATGAACTCGGCAACTTCGTCAGCTGATTCGCCTTGGAATAGCGTGCAATTCACCGTGACACGGAAGCCGCGTCCAAGCGCCTTAGTAATCACGGCCAGGCATTTTTCGTAGACGCCGACCCGGCAGACTGACGAATCGTGCCGGTCTTTGCCGCCGTCTAAGTGGATGGAAAATGTTAAATAGGGGGACGGCGAATAGTCGTCCATTTTTCGATCCAGTAATAACGCGTTCGTGCACAAGTACACGAATTTCTTGCGCTCAATATAACCGCGAACGATCTCCGGCATTTCTTTATGAATCAACGGTTCGCCACCGGCGATTGAAACGATCGGTGCGCCACACTCATCCACCGCGCCGAGACAGTCTTCTAAACTCAGGCGTTTGTCGAGAATGTCTTCTGCATAGTCAATTTTTCCGCAACCTGCGCAGGCCAGATTGCACCGAAACAAAGGTTCCAGCATGAGTACCAGTGGATAGCGCTCAACGCGCTTCAACTTTTGGCCCAAAATGTATCGTCCAACCCGGTACTGTTGTATCAAAGGTACGCCCATGCTCTGCCTCTGTGGAAATTAGGAAATTTGCTTGTGTTTCAGGGGATTGCGACTGCTACCCGGTGTCGGCGGTAAGATACTGTAATGCAATCTTAAAGTACACCCCTAGCCTTGTCCAATACGAGATGATACTGAAGGGGGGACGTGTTTCTAACACGAGATGATACCGAAATAGCCTGAATCCTGTTCATGATGAAAGGATGAA
>JAQCEL010000132.1 GCA_027618655.1 Pseudomonadota bacterium
CCCCGCGCAAGGGGCTTCTTCTCAGCCGCCGCATCTCCGCCAGCGTTTAGAAAAGCCATGGATCCGGCTTTATAAGCCCAGGCTTCAGCCGGTTGCGGCGTGTGTTGGAAATCGAGATAGAACGTTAAATTGCTATGGCGGCCGAGGGTTTCCAGATCTGAGGCAACCGGGGTCGCGCGATAATCGGGGATCGATCGGCGGTGCACGGTTTGCACGTGATAAGCCTCAACGAATGCATCCTGAAAGGTCTTCCAGTTCGATTCGATATCGGCCGTCCACTGCCCGGAGCGCGCCATCTGTTTGAATGGATAGCCTTCGACCAAACCAGGGATCTGGCCCAAATAAGCTTCAAGGGATTCGCTTGGCGACGGATTGAGATTAATGAAGATAAACCCTTGCCAGATATCCAAGGCGACAGGCAACAGACCCAAACTCGCTTTATCGAGACTGCCGAAATCATCTACTAACGGAATATGAGTGAGCTTCCCGTTCGGATCGTACACCCAACCGTGAAAGCCGCACGTGAATGCATTTGCGCGGCCTTCGCAAACTGGCTTTAAGCGGTTGCCACGATGCCGGCAGATATTATGAAACGCTCTGAGTTCCCCATCACTACCACGTGCAATGATGATCGAGGCACTCAGAACTGCAAAT
Source organism: Pseudomonadota bacterium (assembly GCA_027618655.1). GTDB lineage: Bacteria > Pseudomonadota > Gammaproteobacteria > UBA11873. The sequence goes on from JAQCEL010000132.1 coordinate 655, forward strand.
TCCCGCACAATGAACGTGCCAGGCTCGGCGATTTCTTCGACTCTGCCGACCTTTAGCCAGACCTTTTTGAAAATCGCTTCTTTTTCGCGCGCGAAATAATCTGCCGATATATTGGGCTCGACGGGGATCCGGTCGAAGCCAGCACCCATTACAGATCGAGATCCATGCCGTAACCTTTCGCTTCTGGCGCGTGACCAAAAATGTCACCGGTAAAATACTCTTGTTGCGCTAAGGCCTTGCGCGCACCCCAGCCGAGTTCGACCAACCAGCCCGAAGGGCTCGCCATATAAAACGTTAGCGCTTGGTCGTTCGAGTGCTTTCCGATCTGCAAAGCAACATCGATCTTCCGTTTGCGAATAATGTCGTGCGCCGCGCCGAGGTCGTCCAAGTGTTGGTACTCAAGCATTAAATGGTTGATACGTTTTTCTTGCGGACCGAGTCCGAACGCAATTGAATGCTGACGATCGTTGCAGTGCATGAAGTAGGGTTCGGCGACCATACCGTTCGGCAACTTGAGTTTGTATTCGACAGAACCGCTCAAACCGAGGACTTCGTAGAACACCGCAGCAGCGGCAACGTCGTCTTCACGCAGAATGCAGTGGCCGATCCCGGAATTACCCGTCACGAAACCGCCGTACATTCGGCGGCCAGGGTAAAATGGAAAATTCGTATCCACTCGCGGCCCGTAGAAAATTTCGGTGGGGTTGCCACCGGGATCCGTCGTCTTTAGTAATCCGAGAACGTGTCGTTCTTGCGCTTGCTCAGCGGAGCCAACTTTGAATTTGATCTTCGCATCATCAAGTTGGCGCGCCATGCCTTCCAACTCACGTGGACCGGCAACTCGCCAGCCGGTGTAGGCCAAATCGTCTTCTTTGCCAATGTGCATCACGAAGCGGTGATGCCAGTGATCCATCCGCAGGTAGAACCGATCACTTTCGCCATCGTCGCGGACTTCCATACCGATGCAGTTCGCGGCGTAATCCCGCCACGCATCGCCGTCCGTGATGTTGAAGCCAAAATACGCAAGCTCAGTCACTTTAACCATAACGAATCAACCTCCTCCGTTGCCGCCGGGACAACACCCCGGCGGGTTTAGACAATGACGACGCTGCCGAACTGCGTCACGTTGGTTTGCGATTGCTCGGCCTAGCAGCCTGTCGGACTTAGGCAATCGTAGCGAGCATGGTGGGACAACGCGCCAAAAAATGTGCGATTTTGAGGAGCGTAGTGGTTCTACGTAACGAGAAATCGCACGTTTTTGGGCCGTTGTCCCAGCAGCGCAGTAGATTGTTCCTAAGTCCGACAGGCTGCTAGGTATACGTGCTGCCCTTCATGCCAGTATCGATATCCTGACGCATGTCGACGTTAACGAGCGCCGGTTTGCCTGAAGCGAAGGCGCGTTCTAAGGCCGGCCTGATTTCTTCCGGACGTGTACAGTGTTCACCGTGCCCACCCATCGCTTCGACAATTTTGTCGTAACGAGTCGGGTTTAGTTTCGTCGCCACCACTCTTTCGGCGCCATAAACTTCAGCTTGCGGGCGTGCCATCTGACCCCATGCCGCATCGTTCCCGATGATGCCCACGATCGGTAAATTAAAGCGCACCGCTGTGTCGTACTCAAATCCGTTTAAGCCGAATGCGCCATCGCCGTAAATGATTAGCACGCGCTTCTCGGGCTTCGCTAATTGCGCTGCCAACGCAAACGGCATGCCGACACCTAAAGTGCCGAGCGGACCTGGATCCATCCAGCAGTTCTCTTCTGGCACGGGTAGTACTTTCGATGCTTGCGCGACGATGTCACCACCATCACCGATAAGAATCACATCTTTGCCGGCCACGAAATCCCTAATTTCGCGGCACAGGCGTAACGGATCGATGGGTACTTCGTCGGAATTGAGTTGCGAGGAAAACGCTTCTTCCATTTCGTTTTCGCGGGCAATTAGCTTTTTACTCCAAGCGCTAAAATCAAATTTATTGCCTTCGCTTCGGATCGTCTCGGTGATGATCTTAAACGCAGCACTTAAATTGCCAACCACTGCCGCATCAGCGGATCGGTTCGTACCGATCAATTCGTTTTCGATATCGAGCTGAATAATTTTGGCATTCGCTGGGATTGTATGGCCGTAGGCGAGACGAAAATCTAACAACACGCCGGCGCAAATAAATACATCGCACTTAGTTATCGCTTCTTTACGCACTCTGTTGAGAAGCTCTGGGGTGCCAGGCTTTACTAAGCCGCGCCCCATCCCGTTCACGAACGTCGGGATATGCGTAGCGGCGATGAATTCTTGTATCGCGGCACCTGCGTTGGACCACTTCGCGCTCGTGCCAACCATCATCACGGGCCGTTCGGCCGTGGCGAGAATCGCCAGCGCTTCATCGATTTCAACTTGCGACGGCGTGAGCAACGGCGGATTCGTACGGATCTTCGGGAAACGCACCTTATCCCATTCCGTTACACCGCTTAAGACGTCCATCGGAATTTCCAAGAACGACGGCCCCGGGTTGCCAGACACGGCGTGTCGGACTGCCATTTCGATGTAGTCAGGAATTCGGTCCGTCGAATAACACGTGTCCGCCCATTTCGTGATTGGCTTCATCACAGCAACGTGATCCATTTCTTGCAATGAGCCACGACGCATATTGTTGAACGGTCCTTGACCACCGATCACGAGAATTGGGCTATTCGCGCGCCACGCATTCGCGACTCCTGTAACCCCGTCGGTAACGCCTGGGCCGGCAGTTAGCACCGCGCAACCGATTTTACCAGGATTCAGACGGCTCCAAGCGTCGGCCGCATGGACTGCCGCTTGCTCATGACGAACATCAATGATCTTAATGCCTTCGTCGATACAGCCGTCATATATCGCCATCACGTGCCCGCCACTCAACGTGAAAATGCACTCCACACCTGCTTGTTTTAATGCTCGCGCCGCGAGCTGCCCACCATGAACACTCATTGCTTATTTCCCCTTGTAATGATGCTGAGATGCTAGCACGGGTATTGGTCCACAACGTAGCGGACTAGTACGTGGATTCACCAGCGCCATTGCGAATCACCAGACACTGGGTCGTTTATGGCATTCTACCCACCGTGGCTAGACATAAGAAACGCACTCGTTCTCATGAATTTGGAAAATATAAGTTCAATCCGTGGCAATGGATTTCGCGCATCGTCGGCGTTCGTCGTCGTCCACGTACGGCGGGATATTCATGCCTTTTACGACTGCCGTTCGCGCGGCATTGTCGTTAATCCAGCGCGTAAAATGCGCAAAGTTACCGCTCGGCACGCCGCACCAATCCGCAAAGGCGAGCCCTGGATAGGTCGCCATGTCCGCTATCGAATAATCGCCGGCGAGATACTCAACGTTAGCAAGTTGTCTATACCAGCACAGCGTAGAGCCGTCGCGACTCATATTCGCAATTTGGAACATCAGTCACTCAATCACCTTAGAGCGCGCCTTCGATTCCGTCGGTAAGAAGAGTCCCGTTTTCTCCGCCAAATAAATCAGGATCGCGCCGGACTCAAACACGCTGAGATCATCGTTGTCAGTGTCGACAATCACCGGGATCCGCCCATCCGGGTTGAGGGCCAGAAATTCCCGGGTAGATTGATCGCGTTTCGCGAAATCAACAACATGGACCTAATAAACAAGCGCCATTTCTTCCAGCGCAATCGAGACTTTGAATCCATCCGGCGTCGCAGCGCTATACAGCTCAATCATGGGGAATATCTAGCTTGCTCTGCGCGCGAATGAAAATTATTCAGGTTTGCGAAATTTCAAGGTATATCGATCCGTTTCGTTCACCAGCGATTCGTGATGTGTACCGTATAAAAGTTCGTCTTCTGGGCGCCGGTGGATATTGGAATAATTCACTAGCTCAAACCCTGCGTCTAGCGCCTCTTTGATGATCTGCACCGGATCGGTGCGCCGCCACGTCCATTTCTTCAGCTCTTCCATATGGCGCCTGGTGTGGTCGATAACGCCATAGATGCCGCCCGGCTTTAAGGCCGCAAAAACAGCGAGGTTCAAGGTCATGCGCGCCGCGCTGTCCAAGTTATGCGCGTTGCGGAAGGTAAGCACCATATCGATATCGGATTGTTGCAAATCAATACTGTCTACCGAGAATATATAACCAGGGGCATCAATCTTTGTGAAGTTTTCCATAGTGCTAGTGGCTCGTACTTTGTCGAGCCCGAATTTCTCGAGGTTCGGTGCTAAGTCCTCCGTGCCGAGTGCAATAAATAACGCGCCTTTCTCAGCTAGAAATGGCCCCAGTAATTTCGTATACCAGCCCCCACCTGGAAAAAGCTCAATAACCCGCATGTCATCCTTAAGGCCAAAAAATGCCAGGGTTTCCCTCGGCATACGGTTTTTGTCGCGCGCTTTTTCCTCATCGCTGCGCGACGGATGATTAAGGTTTAAGTTAATCGCACCATCGACAGTCGCGGTTTTCGATGATTCGGAAAATGCGATTCCTGGCACGCATAGCAAGATACCAACTGTTAGCGTGGTAAGTAATTTCATCATTCACTCCTGGCGCATGGGGGGAACGGAACACCGAAGAGTTAAGCACGTGACACTAATTCAAATCTTTTCTCAACCGTTAGCCTTCTTGCATCGCAACAATCGCCGTCGCATGGGACGTGAAATACGCAATCACCGAACAGCCTTAAATACTGCATCACCACTAGCCTCTATTGCGCGTGCGGCTAAGTAGATTTAGTCATCAGCGTTTCCAATTTTTCTTTCTTGACGCCAATCGTCAAAATTCTTTACAAAAGCAACATAAAAATGACCGGTGGTTTATTACGTTCTTTACAAGGCTGGTGTCTGTTTTCCTCCAACTCATTTGCGGTTTCTGGTCAATCCCGGGAAACGGCATCAGGCAACATTGCGAGATTAGTTTTCAAGCGCCATGCTCCCCGGCAGATTTCGTTGGTCTACTGTGGGCACTATCGCGAATGTGCCGGCCCATTGTCTAGTCGATCTGGGACCGGAGTCGTCTGTGTCCCATGGGTCGAATCCGGCTAACAGCCGTCCTGATTGAATCGCCCAGCTCAGAGAATTTCGCGTTCGCAATGAACAAGGTATGACGATGATGAGGTGACCGTAGCCCGCCAAAAAGCGTGTATCGTTCTCGGCAATACTGAGCTTGCTTGTTCGATATCTCACGAGGTTAGAATCTTTAGCAAAAAGGCGCTGATAAATGAACTGGGCGGATTTTTTGCACCCATAATATGCACGCAAACTGAGCAACGAATATTCAATTCAATACGCAATTTTCGACACGGGCGGTTAAGGTAAGACGATGACTACAAGTAAACACGAAAATATTATTGAATCAGTCACTGCGCTATCGTTTCCTTGGCAAACGCGCGATCCCTTTCTGTTCTGTGCCTACCACAACGATCCTTACCCTGCCGGCAACACCAAGCTCGGACCGGCCGTATCGCTCGCCGGCCGCCAGATCGGTCAAGATTTCGACCCTAGCAATGGTTGGCGCATGTATCACGGCGATACGGTTCCCGGCTTTCCGCAACATCCACACCGTGGTTTCGAAACGGTCACGATCGTGAACCAAGGCTACGTTGACCACGCTGATTCACTCGGTGCAACGGCCCGCTTTGGAGCGGGTGATGTGCAATGGTTAACGGCGGGCAAAGGTATCGTCCATGCTGAGATGTTCCCGTTAATTCATGATCAGCAAACGAACCCGCTAGAATTGTTTCAAGTGTGGTTAAACCTCCCTGCGGCCGACAAGATGGTCGACCCGCATTTCACGATGCTATGGCGCGATTCAATTCAGACGGTCACGCAAACGGACGACCAGGGACTGAACACGTCCGTGCGCGTAATCACGGGGAGCTATCTTGAGCGCCGCGGTCCGCAAACGCCGCCTAATTCGTGGGCCGCAAAGCACTCAGCGCACGTCAATATTTGGACCATCGATATCGACCCTGGCGCGACCTGGAACTTGCCAGCAACTGTTCGTGAAGCGAACCGGACCGTGTATTTCTATCAGGGAGACGAACTCGAGGTCGCCGATGTGATCGTTCCGGTTGATCATATGATTGCGCTAAAAGCAGATGCCGAGACGCGCTTTCGCGCGGTCAATCAAGCAGCGCGTCTGTTGTTGTTAGAAGGACGGCCGATTAACGAACCGCTCGCACATTACGGGCCGTTTGTGATGAACACGCGCGCCGAACTGGAACAAGCGTTTAGCGATTATCAGCGCACTGGCTTTGGCGGTTGGCCGTGGCAAGACGCCGCACCGGTGCACGAACGCGAGACAGGTCGCTTCGCCGTTCACGCGGATGGTAAGAAAGAACATATTGGATGAGAAGCTTGCCTAATCGCTTAAGCTCCGACTTGCTTCAGCGCCGCGGCGTTCTTCTTAAAACACCATCACGCTGGTGCCTTAAATACGTTTTAATTGCTTTTTGAATATTGAGCGCGACTCACTTTGCATGTCGTTCATAGGAGCACCACGATGGAATTTGGAATTATTTTCCCCACTCGGATCGACGATTGGCGACTGATCGCGGACGCCGAGGCGCTTGGCTACGATCGGGCCTGGGTTCCCGATTCTCAGATGATATGGTCGGACTGCTATGCAACGCTGGCACTCGCGGCTGAACATACTTCGCGGATTCGGATCGGGACCGGGGTATCCATCCCGCGCACGCGAATAGCGCCTGTCACCGCACATTCGATCGCGACGATAAACCAGCTGGCACCTGGTCGCGTTTTCCTGGGCTTGGGCACTGGTCACACTGCGATGCGCGTGATGGGCATGCAGCCACAAAAAATCGACGCTTTTCGTGAATATTTGCGTGTGGTGCGCGCATTGTTACGCGGCGAAGAAGTCGACTACACCCTCGATGGCGTCACCCGACCCATCCGTTTCCTACACGCGGACCAGGGGTTTCGCGAATTAATGCCGGAAATACCGGTCTACATCGCAGCCAATGGGCGGCGGGCGTTAGCTGTCACTGGCGAGTACGGCGACGGATTGACCACCTTGCTGTATGAAGACCCAACGGTACTCCATGATCATTTTAAATTGATCAAAGAAGGCGCGCAGCGCGCGGGACGACGGCTTCCCGCACCTTTTCATCTCGCCGCGGTGAGCGCAGTCGTCGTCTTAAGAGCCGGGGAAACGCTGGCATCCAAGCGGGTCGTCGACGCCTGCGGCGCATGGGTGACAACTGCATTGCATTTCGTCTACGAAGTTTACGCGCAGACCGGCCGGGAAGAAGTGATCCCGGAGGCGTTCCGTGACACTTGGGAACAGTATTGTGCTTACGTCGAGAGCATGAAGACACCTGCGGACAGGCGCTACCTGCAATTACACGAGGGGCACAGTACCTACCTCGTAGAAGCAGAGCGACAATTTGTGACGCCCGCGGCGATTGAAGGGACCACGCTTGTGGGCAGCGCAAGTGAAATCATCGAACGCATCCGGGCCGCGGAACGAATGGGATTAACCGAGCTAACGATATTGCCACCTACGAATACCAGCCGTGAAAATCTTCGTGAGTTCGCGGCTCAGGTGATGAAGCATTATTAGCCCACATTTTTCTCAGCCGCGCCGGTAAGAGAAAGCAATACCGGGTTTGTTTTCAACGCGCAAACCGTGCCAGGGCTAGTTTTGGTTATTTTCCCCATCCGTCGGCGGCTTCATCGATTACACGCCAATCCAATTTTCGTTCAATCTCGGAAGGGAATTAACTACCTGCTGCGTACTGATTCCTAGAAATGACCACAACAATCGAGCTGCGACACCAACTGCGATAGTGGCTCCCAGTAATACTTGCACCGATTCGATCAAGTCATCGCTGCCCAGAGAATCTGGTAATGGATTAGTATTATTTCACTAACAAGATCGGATGACACTTTGCTCGCTACACTTTGTCCCATTGCGCTTAGTGCTGCGCAGCGGCGTTCGGGATTTTTTTGTCGCGTATTCGTGCGCCAACGTCGCGTTAGTTACACTTTTTACCGGATTAACGTCGCGTGTGCGACATAGTTTGAAAACGCGTATCTGGCCATACTTAGATAATGATCAACAACATCGAACTCGCCGCTGCACAGCTCGTCCCGCCTCGTGTGGTGTTATTCGATTGGCATGCGACTTTGGTTGATACCTTAGAGGCGATGTACCACGCAGTCGATGAAATGTTGCCGCGTTTGCCGCAACTCGGCTTGATGGAAAATTTAGTCGCGCCTGAGTTGTGCCGCAGCGCGCTGGACGCGCGCCTGGTTGTCTACGTGCGCGAGCATTTGCAATTGCATCCGAAAATTAAGCGCGAGCGGAAGATTTCGCGCACGGATATTTTTGAGATCCTGTTCGGCGGCAATGAAGACGCGAAGCACATTGCCCACGAGGCATTTAACGAGGCCTACCGACGCCACTACGGCGAAGTCCATCCGTTCGAAGGCGGCGAGCTGGCGCTGTTGCGTGAGTTGCATGAGTACGACGTTAAGCTCGGCATCTTGACGAACCGCGAACGGGAATTTTTTGAACACGAGTTCGCTCAAGTCGAAAACGGCGCCTGGTTGGGGCTTTTCGATACCACCCTTTGCGGCGGCGATACGTTTCGGCGCAAGCCCAACCCCGAGCCGATTCTAAAAGCGCTGGTCGAGCTAAAGGAACTAGCCGGACTCGAATGCTGGTACATCGGCGATAGCGCGACCGACGTGGCCGCGGCGCGGCGTGCGCAGGTCACGTCAATCTTTTTTAACGGCGCTGGCTGGGATGGGGCGTGGCTGGCCGAAGTCTTTCCGGGCACCGAAGCGCATCCGTATCAACCGCACGCGATCGTCGACAGCTTCGCGGAATTCAAAATTCTGTTCGAACGTTGTTGGGCGCGTTCACTCTGAAAAGGTGACGGAGGGATTAAAAACAAACCCTTGCTTTACGTTTCTGTGCAATTTCGCGCTTCGCGTACTCGCGGCGCCGCTGAATTCGATCCGAGTACATGCGGAACATTTTCCGATCAACCGCGTAGTCTGGAATTTCGTCGACTGAGATCTGCAGCTCGAACAAACCAACGCAACGTTGAAATTCACGTTCGATGCTCGCGTAAACTTGCCGTGAAGTATGTTGTTCTGCGAGCAAACTCACCATCGCGGCTGCCGTACTAATCAAGCGGTCGTGCAGTTCGCTCGCCTCGTCACTTCTGGCGAGCATGAATGCGCTCGCGGCTAAGGTGACGAATTTTGCTTCGCTGCGTCCAAATTGGCGGATCGGTTCGAATTCGAATATTTCGTCCGCTTCGACTTGCACGTCATTGAAATTCGCGAAGCCCTGACTCATTGCACCGAGAAACCCGGGCTTGTCGCGGTGCGTTAAGGTAATGCCAACGCGATCGCGTTCGACGATCAAGCCGCGCGCTTTGCGTTTGTCGCCCATCGGATCGTTAACCGTAACGATGAGATGATCGACAAGGGCGCAATGGGCCACCCAGCCTTTATTACCGTTTAGCCGAAACGCGCCGTTGACTGCCGTTAAGCTTGTACCAGGATGTGCGACAGGGTCGACCGTATCTTCAGTTGCAGCGAAAGCGGCCCAACCACCTGGCGGCAACATTGGGAATGCGCTGCGTAAGGTCGCTTGGTAACCTGCCGTGAAAACCCACGGTAGGCGGTCGGAGAGCATTGAGCCGGCAATCGCAGACGCCGCGGGCGGCAAATCTCCGAGCTCTCGTGCGGCCCACAGCGCGTAGTAATCCGATTCCGTTTCGCATCGCGTAATTGGATAATCGCCGCCGAGATAATTTTCGATCGTTTGAAGTGCCGTCATACCTGCAAGACTTAATATTTAGAAATTCGGAGTGCGTATCTTAACGCGGAGCGAAGATAGCGTTGTAGTCGAATCGAGTTCCCTGATCGGGCTGCTAGGATCCGCACCGACGTTTCAATCATTGCGATTTCTCCTCTAACAAGAAAAACCAATCTTCACTCCAAGCCTGCGATGCCATTCGGCATTGTCTCGCTCCACCATTTCCACTAACCTGCATGGCACTCATCACCCAAATCGGCGGTAATCATGATGATCGATCTCGGACTCATTGGACTGCTACTCGTCGTTGTAACTGCAGGCGTGTGGTTCACGCGTGCCTGGCGAGTCCATATTCCCAAAGCCACACCCTACCCTTTTATTGCCGTACTGGTTATTGGTACGGTACTCGGCGCGCTCGCTCTGTATCAAGGGACCGCAAGCTCTTACGCCGGATGGGCCGTAGGTATGGGCGTTTTTTTGTTATATCTATTTATGACCGGCGGGCAAAAAGTTAGCGAGAAGATGATTAGGATCGGTGACTCGATCCCAGCGTTCTCGGGTATTGATGCGGACGGCAATCCTTTCGATAGCGCCGATCTGGCTGGCAAACGAATATTGATCAAGTTCTTTCGTGGCTACTGGTGACCTTACTGTGTCGCCGAGTTACGGCGATGGGAAGAATTACGACCCCGTCTTGATGCGGCAAATGTACAGATCCTAACGATCTCAACAGACAAACCTGCTGAGGCGCGAATGAGTCGGAGCATGAGCGGGCTGAAAGCGATCATGCTGGCGGATCCGAAACTCGAAATCATCGATCTGTTTGGTTTTCGCAATCAGAACCTCAACAACTTTAGAATGCCGGGACGCCCCGGACTACCCGTGCCAACCAGCTTGTTGGTTGATGAGAACGGAAAAGTTGTGTGGAAAGATCAATCGGAAAATTACACGCGCCGTTCCGATCCGGACTATGTCGGCGCAGCACTAAGCGAACACTTCGCTTAAACGTGATTTAGAACGGCGGGATTAGCTCGCTAGTCCCGCCGTCACTCGTGTCGGTGCGTTAGATTAATGCTAACAAATAATGACCCAGCGTCCGTTAGACATCACTAAGTAATAAAACCCTACTTTAGCGGCTCAATTTGATAAAAGCGGGCAGCCGTCGCGCGGAACATTGCGTCTTGTTCCGGTTCCGTGTATTTCGCCGCCATCTTTTTAAATGCGTTCCACAATACCGTGTAAGACAGCGCGCATTTGTCGACCGGAAAATTACTCTCGAACATACATCGGTCTGCACCGAATACTTCAATTGCATGCTCATAGTAGCGCGCTTGTTTTTCCACGACCTCGTCCGAGCTTGGCGGCTGCGGATCATCGTCGAAGCCAAATCCATTCCACGGCATCGCCAGGCCACCGAGTTTGATCGACACATTCGGGCAGCTCGCGAGTTCGGCGAGATCTCGCGCCCATTCTTCGAACACCGCTTCTCGTTTCCCGGCATAAAGTCCAACGCCTAATGGCGTACCAAGATGGTCGTTGACGATATTCACACTCGGAAACGCTTTTGCGAGCGCCGTCAAACTTTTCGACTGCGTGTGATATTGATACGCATCGAAGCAGAGCCCCATATCCGCGAGAACTGAAAACCCTTCACGAAATGCCGCGTCCTCATAGAGGCTGCCGTCGTCAAGGCCGGCCATCTACATAATGTTTTCTTCC
>JAQCEL010000133.1 GCA_027618655.1 Pseudomonadota bacterium
TGAAGAGAACTTATCGTGCAACTGAACATGCCAGCCTTCGCTGGACGCACTGGGTGGCGAATTCGTAAATCTTATCGTGAAGAGAACTTATCGTGCAGTAGTCTTGTGAAGATTGGCGAGGGTGATAACGTTACCGGATGCGCGATCTCAGGGGGTGTAAAAAGAAGTGTGTAACTGGTTGTCGAAAAATTGTTAATAAAGGGATCATGAGATGGCCAGAGTAAAAACGAAAGAAGATTTATTGATTGATGAATTACTGAAAGATTACTCAGATCCAAAGCAGATCCTGGGAGAGACGGGTTTGCTGAAACAGCTGCAAAAGAAGTTGGTAGAACATGCGCTGCAGGCAGAGCTCAATGAGCATCTGGGTTACGAGATGCACGAAGAAGCGCTAGGCACGAACCGCCGCAAGGGTCTCGGGCGTAAGACGGTGCAGAGCGACACAGGTTAATTCGAGATAGAAGTGCCACGCGATCGAGACGGCAGTTTTGAGCCGCAAATAGTGCGAAAGCGACAGCGTCGTCTTGAGGGCTTCGATGAGAAGGTGTTATCGCTGTACGGTGGGGGTTTGAGCACCCGCGAGATCCAGAGCCAGCTAGAAGAGTTGCATGGTGTTGAAGTTTCGCCGACGCCGACACAGCTGAAAAATCTTGCCCGGGGTTTGCGCAACAATGCCACCCGAGGTCACTCCAAAAGATTAAAAATGAATTTTCTTTCCCGCTATATCGTTTCACGGTACGTTGGAAATTCTCTCATTCTCAGAATCGGAATGTCTTCGAACGGATGCAAGGCCAACGGGTCATCATCTCCGGTCAGGATGATACCGGCCTGATCAGAAACCGCCAGTTCCGTAAACTTGTCGTCATTCGGATCGCGACAGGTATTTATCTCTCACGTAGCAACGGATCGCCATCGAATAGAAAAATCGCGATTTGCTTAAACGAGATGACTTCAGATCAGACCCCAAACCCCAAATCGTTTAGTTCGTTACATAAGTCGCTCGCCGCATCGCTCGAAATAACGAGATCCGCTTTTTCGCCTGCCCCATTAATGAAAGTTAGGCAGACCGTCCCGGTGTCTTTAACTCGCACCGCGTACAAAACATCCATTAGCTCGTCGTCCATTAAGTAACTGTTCATCGGTGTCATAGATTTTCTCCCGTTAGGAATTGTCATGTCGTAGATGCGAATCTAGCGCGCGAATTTTGCGATTGCGCGACAACCGTCTGAACGAATGCGGGCACCGTCACAAATCCAGATGCAGACACAACTGGAATCAAGTTGCCGAGCCGGCGCAACACGAATTATCTCGTGTTTCAGGATCTTCACGATCACAAGGGAGATACCGCTAACGGCAATATTGTATTTGTCGCTTTCACGCTACCTGCGCACCTCGGGGCCTTATGAATTTAGAGCCGAGCGCGTCACCGCCTTAGCGCTGTGACGTTTGTCGCACTAAGTAATGAGCGGCGATTCGCAGGGTCGCTTTATGTTCGCCGCCAGTTGTCATACGGCGCGTTTTTCGCAATCAATTCGAAGCCGATTCGATCTGGATACGGCCCGACGATACCTGCGGCCCCGATCGCGCCGCGCGGCCGAGTGGTAATTGTCCGAACGACTGTTCATCTGATTTCATGCTCGCCATCCATTGTTCGATTTCAGAGACGGTGATCTCATCTGAATACTTCTCCGTCGTTCGAAAGTAGAAAGACGAAATAGCGAGAAATTGCTTAATGAAATGCTGTTTAACCATGACTTCTCCATTCACTGAGTTTCTGAAGAGTTAATGATCCGCTCGAAATGTGCTCATTGCGTGAACAATTAAATAATTTAGTGTTACATAACCCGTGATCAGTAGAATTAATATCCCATCCATTTCTCACCAAACCTGCGGAGAACTTAATTTCGACGCCCCGATCGCGACGTCATAACAGAACGTGTCGAGCATATTCGCGACTTTAGACGACGGGAACAGCGCGAGGCGGATCTCAGGATAGGTCGGACACGCAATAGTCGAAAAAGATCCCGGCGTGACCATCAATACCTCATGCCCGTGGGCATCCAGGCATCGGGCAGCTGTCTGAAGCGTCCGCGCAACGCCATTGATCTGCGACGCCCAGGCGTCCGTGACGATGGCGATGCGTACTGAATTACGCCGCGGCGTCTAGCGCTAATGGCGCAGGGACGGCGGCTCCTAGATCTCCGTTCCAAGTCAGGATCTCGAGCTCGCCATTGTGATGCTCGACGAGTGCTGTGCAACTCTCTACCCAATCACCGCAATTGCAATAACCGATATCGCCAATCTTGGAAATTTCAGGGCGATGAATATGGCCACAGACGACCCCAGTGACGCCGAAGCGATCGGCCGCGGCAGCGACCGCATGTTCGAAATTGCTGATCGCCTGAATCGCATTTTTAACTCGGTATTTGACGTATTTCGCCAGCGACCAGTGAGGAAATCCCAGCTTGCGCCGAAAATAATTCAACACTAAGTTCAAATGCAGGAGTAATTCATATCCGCGTGCTCCTAACATCCCGACCCAACGGGACGACGTCACGGCGGCGTCGAATTGGTCACCATGCAAAATCAGTAGTTTTGAACCGTCAAGACGAACGTGCACGGCCTTTTCAACGATTGAGATATTGCCGAAGCTGTGTCCAACATAGTCACGCAGAAATTCGTCGTGATTGCCGGGGACATAAATAACCTTAGTGCCAACTTTCGCTTTTCCGAGAATCGCACGCACGACATCATTGTGCGCCTGTGGCCAATATTGCCGCTTCTTTAGCTGCCAGATATCGACGATATCACCGACGAGATAAAGGTAGTTGCACTCGACGGACTTCAGGAATGCAAGTAGTGCCTCGGCGTTGCACCCACGAAAACCCAAGTGCACATCGGAGATCCATATGGTGTGGAACTTACGGCTGCCTGAACTATTAAGATATTGCATACGCTTATCTCCATAATTTCCGGGCAGGTTAAATAAATTCAGCAACAATCCGATGACAAGTTCATAAACGTTTGATGTCAGAGATGGAGTCTTCGCGATCCGCGATCCCCGAGCGTAGAAAGCAAAGTCGATTATCGCGGCAGGCCAAAATTTTCCGCAAGCGTATTGAACAATCCGACAGTTTACTTAGGACCCTGGTCCTTAGATCCGCAAACGTTCTTATGTTCATACGACCCGGAGGGGATAAGTAAACTGTCCCCGATCCCGAAAATCATCAGAATTCCGATATCCAATCAACGATCCGCGTGCGGATAAAGTCAGCCGATAATCGTTCCTGCTCCAATCGCGACCCGCCGTAAACGCGATCGCGTAATTCCATAAAGAGATGCGATTCATCCTCGTTGAGGTACGGTGGAATTGCGGCGTGAGTCGAAGCTTCGTCGACCAAGCGTTCTCGGTGCCGCAGAACAGTTTCCCGATCCATCATTAAGCTTTGCGTATGCGGCTGGTGGCCACGCGCTTGCGAAAGCATTTCGAAGCCCCACGAATCGAGATCGCCCCAGTAGGCGATTTTCTTTTCACGCAGCCATGCTGCCCGCATCCACGCTAGATTCCGCCCTGCCCCAAAGATTGCTAACCCTAGGGGAATATCGTCCACTGCGTAGCCCGATTGTTCATTCTCAATGATGACAACTCGCTCGCCGGGCAAGCGCGTGTCGCGTAGGACATCGCTCGTTAGTTGAAGGTATTCCAAGTTTGCCAATGCGCTGCGTGTCTGTGCGCACAACGGTCGTACCCAGATCCGGTCTTTAGTTTGACGCCGTGTTCCGAGCCAGTTCCAGAGATCGCCAGCAGTAGAAACAGCACCGTCGTCTCGCTGATCGAGCAGTGCACTGATCAAGTTGACGTGTGTTTCTATAAACTTCGTATCGATCCCGGTAACCGGCAACGCGCGTGGGAAGCATTGCTTGGCCATGCCTTGATGCATTTGAGGAAGTAGACGTGCGATTGCGCGCACGTCGTGGGAATCAAGTTGTCGAACGCTTTCGATATTTCGAACAAGTATTGGATAGTAGGCGGAATCGTCCGCGACGAGCGGCGCGACCAACTGCTGCAGCGTATTGTATTCATCGCGCGGGAAGCGAACGGCAAATCGACTGCGTCGTGAGGGGTTAGCGCTCGATTCTTAGTTTCAGTGCCTCTCTCAGAGGGGACGGATTTATTTGAATCATCTGTCAGTATTGTGTTGATCGAAAGCGGGGGTCGAAGTTTCGTCCAAATTAACCGGTCGCCTTTGAACTCATTTTTAACGTTTGGCATGGAAGTGTCGTTCGAGAATTAAGAGTGCTCGACCAGTAACAACCGGTCGTACTATGCTCGGGCGCAAATGGCTTTGTCTGCCGCAAGGATATGACGATGAAATTCGGACTCCGTTATTGCAATACTGGCCCCTATGTCGATCCGAAGGTCGCCATCGAACTCGTCCAAGCGGGCGAGGCGGCGGGCTTCGATTCGGCGTGGACCGTTGAGCACACCGTGGTACCCGCCGGGTACGCGTCGGCCTATCCGTATTCGGACAGCGGCAAAATGGCGGGTGGTGTCGACGACTTTGCGCTGCCCGATCCGTTGATCTGGATGGCCTATGTGGCGAGCGCGACGACTAAGTTGAAGCTTGCGACCGGCATTTTAATTCTGCCGCAGCACAATCCGGTTATCGTCGCCAAGCAATTGGCATCGCTCGACCACTTAACCGACGGACGCATTATTTTCGGGGTTGGGGTCGGTTGGCTAAAGGAAGAATTCGCTGCCCTCGGCGTACCGTTCACTGAACGCGGCAAGCGTACGGATGAGTACATCGAGGCGATACGAACATTGTGGCGCGACGATAAACCGACGTTCCATGGCGAATACGTTAATTTCGACGAAGCATATTGCCGCCCACAACCGGTGCGCAAATCCATTCCGATCGTGATCGGCGGACACTCGAAGGCGGCAGCGCAGCGCGCGGGTCGCTTAGCTGACGGCTACTTTCCCGCGCGCGAAGCGCCAGCTGAGTTGATCGATTGCGCACGGCGCGCAGCCGAACAACACGGTCGCGATCCAGCAGCGATCGAAATCACGACGAGCGTACCTGACGATCGGCGCCTATTGCGTGACTATGCGCGGCTCGGTGTTGACCGCGTGCTAGTGCCAGTGACCACCGTGACTGGACTCGACAGTGGCATCAAGGGTCCGGAAGACGTGCTGCGCTGGAAATCCATTATCGAAGAATATGCCGACATATAACGCTCGAACACGCTAGGGATGCCAGATGGGACAAAACCTTTTCGACATAAGCGGCAAAGTCGCACTCATCACGGGTGGCTCGCGCGGCATCGGGTTAATGATTGCGCGCGGCTATGTGGAGGCCGGCGCAAAAGTCTACATATCCTCGCGCAACGCCGCGAGTTGTGAGCTGGCCGCACACGAGCTGTCGAGACTCGGCAAATGCATCGCCCTACCAGCAGACTTATCCAAACTCGCGGAAGTTGAGCGGATCGCCGCGACGCTTGCGACCCAAGAGTCTGCGCTGCATGTGCTGGTCAATAATGCGGGTACCGCTTGGGGTTCCAGCATCGATGCGTTCCCCGAGAAAGGTTGGAACAAGGTCATGGACCTCAATCTCAAGTCGCCGTTTTTTCTACTGCAGAAACTTTTACCCTTGTTGGAAAGCGCGGGTCGCGCCGGCGACCCGGCCCGGGTGATCAATCTGGGCTCAGTCGACGGCTTACACATGCCGTTATTTGAAAATTTTTCATACGCGGCCTCGAAAGCAGCCATTCACCACTTGACCCGCATGCTCTCTTCACACCTTGCGCACCGGCATATCAACGTCAATGCGATCGCACCAGGATATTTCGATACTGACATGACGCAACCGATGCTTGATTCAATGGGCTTAGACAAGCTCATGTCGATAGTGCCACAACGGCGTATGGGTCTCGGCGATGATATTGCTGGCGTCGCCATTTTTCTTGCCGCGCGTGCGTCGAGCTATATCACTGGCACCACGCTGCCAGTGGACGGTGGCATCATTGGCAATAGCTAGGATCTCAACGGGGGGATCCGGAAAAGTCAGTTTCCATCATTAATTACATTAGGACCATTAAGATGTTTCCCGAAACCTGGGGTCGGAATTTTACCCGCATAAATCTGTGCCCTTTCAGGTCATTGTTTTGTCTGATCGCGAGTATCCTCTTCGGCTCGAACGCGACGGCGGAAATAACGCTACCGGTTAAACTCGATTACGCAATCGTACGAACGGCGCTGCTCGAGAACTTGTTCACTGGTGTCGACGAGTCAGTGCGCGTACCCATCGATACGAGCAACTGCAATTTCCTCACGATGGCACGACCACGCCTCGCCAACGACCACGATAACAACCTGAGCTTACGCCTCGATGTCGAGTTAGTTGGCGGCGCCAGCGTTGGCAGTCTCTGTGTATTTCCCTTGCATTGGCGCGGCCAGATCGAGGTGATCGAAGAGGTTTATCTCGACGCAAGCCCTGGCGTGATTGCATTTCGGATCATCGATTCCCGGATCCTCGATATGACCGGCGCAACCAGCGTGCCCGATTTTCTGTGGCGCTGGTTGAAACAATACGGTCATCCGCGTCTCGAGACGTTCCGCATCGATCTGTCGATACTCTTGACGGAAGTCGATCGGCTCGTTGAGGAAGTCGTTCACAACGCCGCACCGGTGGCGACGCCAACGATCTATCCATCGCGTTTCGTCACCCCAGCGGCGACTGGGCAGGGATTGCAGATCAATCTCGCGCTGGTTCTACCCGAGCTACCGCACGCTGACGATGCATCCGCCCCGCCACCAATCACCGCAGCCGAACTCGCTGCCTGGGACGAACGCTGGCAGGTCTGGGATGCGTTCGCGACGTGGGCAATTAAGACATTCGCAGCCGACGCCGACGAAACCTTGCGCGACGCGCTGATGGAGTCGCTAATGACGGCGCGCTACCAGTTGCGCGATGCGCTCGCGGGTGGCCGCTATGAGGTCGATCCGGTGCGCGAACTTTTCGTCGACACTTGGACGAATCTCATGCCGCTTATCGCTGCCGCCGAGCAGCAGCAAGATAGCGGCACCGCGTTACGTTATGTCGCGTTCGTCAGCGCTGGTGACGCGCTCCAGGCACTCGATGCCGCGGGCGCGCAGCTTGGCTTTCAGTTCAATCGAGCCACGCTACTGCAATTGGCGCGCACGCTGGTTCCCACACTCGACCCTCAGGTACTCGACTATGGCCTTGAGCCGGACGAAGAACTGCGCAAATTGCTCGGCTTACCCCCCACACCTGCTGACCTTCCGCAAGACCCGCCGCAAAGCTGGTTAGACTGGTGGCTGCCTGCCGCATTCGCGGCTACCACTGATGCCGAGTCGACGAGCGATCTCGATCGCTGGGTCCCGCAACGCGCGGAACTCGGTCGGTATCTCGCCGCCGTTGAGGCGCTTTTCGGCACGGTCATCGGTGCGGAATCAAAACGCAGCAAAGTGCCGCAAAGCATGCATACAATCTACGCAAACTTGTTTCGCGCGACTGCGTGGCAGGAAAGTTGCTGGCGTCAGTATGTGGAATCGAAAGGAAAGATCATGCCGATCCGTTCGAGTGCGGGTTCGATCGGCATCATGCAGATCAACCAGCACGTGTGGCGAGGGATCTATGACGTCGCGGCGCTTGGCAACGACGTCGCTTACAACGCACAAGCTGGCAGCGAAATCCTCGTGCATTACCTCGTTGATTATGCGATCCGAAAAAAGGAACACAAACTGACCGGCTCAGACGACAATCTCGCACGCGCAGCTTATGCCGTCTACAACGGCGGACCTTCGCACTTGCGCCGTTATCGTACGCCAGAGACAAAAAAAAGTTTACGTGCCATCGACGACTCGTTCTGGCGTAAATACCAGGCGATGAAAGCTCGCGGGCCGAGTGTCGTGCGTCAATGTTACAGCGAGTGAGCTGCGACCGCTCATTGAGTGTGAAATTTTCCTAAAAGGCGCCACGCTCTACTAACAAGCAGAAATCAATAAATCCGCAATAATCATGTCCTTCGAACCGGAATTCATGCGGCAGTCACAGGCATTCACAAGCGCGCGCGAGTCCGTGCGTTCGATTGATGAGTGGATCGCGTTCTGCCAGTGCTGGTTCGACACGGCGCAATAGCCGATCAGATCGGCAGCTCAGGTCGCGAGTGATTTCAATGCGGCGCTCGTTTTACTATTCTTCAGCCACAACCCGGCGAAGCAACCGAACGCGATAGTCAGCATCGCGATGGTGATCGCAATGCCCGGGTGAATATCATAGGTGCCCAGGCGCATAGCAAAACTCCTTCTTAAATTTCCACGTAAGACATGAACGCCGCTCTGGCTGCACCATCGAACGATGACGCATGCACGGATCCTAACAGCGATATCGCCAATAGCTTCACCACTTCTACAATGGGGCGAGCCGTCGCTATCTTGCCCGCAAATTCAGGATAGACAGCGACTTCGAAATGCTACTATCGTCGTCTGCGGTGCCGCGCGGGAATTGACGAGGCCGGCGAGCGAGTGGCGCGCCGGAAAAATTCAAATTTATGTAAAAGGAAGATCAAGATGCATCCAGCAAGATTCGGCCTGTTTCTGTTACCTGACGACGTTAAGATTGCCATCGAGGCGGCGCGTCGTGCTGAAGCCGATGGCTTCTATTCAGTGTCGGTGAATGATCACTTCTACTCCCCGTTTGGCGGCCCGCGCACTCCTCAACTGGAGTGCTTCACGGCACTCGCGGCAATGGCGATGGTGACTGAGCGTGTGAAGCTCGCGCCGGCCGTGGTTGCTGCATCTTTTCGTTCACCTGCTTTGCTCGCAAAATGCGCGACAACCTTGGACCATGTCAGCGAGGGACGTCTGATTCTGGGTTTAGGTGCTGGTTGGCAGGTCAGCGAATACGATGCACATGGCTATCCATTCCCCCCCGTCGCGCAGCGCGTGGAAGAACTCGGCGAGTGCCTGGAAATACTCAAGGCGCTGTGGACACAAGACGAACCTCACTTCGCGGGCAAATACTTCTCGATCCACAACGGCGGCAACAATCCGTTACCACTGCAGCGCCCCGGGCCACCGATTATGCTCGGCGGATCGGCCCCGCCGATGCTAAAACTAGCGGCGGCACAAGCGAGCATTCTCAATATCATTCCACCCACCTCGAACGGCAAAGATTTTCCGAACGACCCCATCGCAACCGTACGCTTTGATATGACCGTAATGAAAAATAAAATCGCGCAACTTCACGCGTTATTGCAGAGCAGCGGGCGCGATCCTGGCGACCTGGAATTGAGTGGCCTGGTGCTGCTTGGTATGTCGCGCAACGAGCACGATAGCGGACTGCGCGACATGGCCAAACAACTAGGCTTCACAGATTACGAGGCGGCGCGCCGCTCGCCGGTAGCCCTGCTCGGCACGCCGTCGCAAATTAGAGATACGCTCGCTGAACGTATTGCCGACACAGGTGTCACCTACTACATCATGTTCGCCTCGAATGACGAGTCGTGGTCGTTGTTTGCCAACGAAGTGCTACCGCATTTCGCAACGTGAGCATTCGCGGTCATGTTACTTAATCACGTGCAGCGAGCGATGTCGATCTCGAATCTTAAGTGACCAGGAGCGAGGCCGGCTTACGGCACCGATAAGAAGTGCTTTCATGCGCTGCGAGACGCCTTTGCACGCTGCCGCTTTACGGCAACAGATCTGCTCGCGCAACGTCGCAACACTTAATCCGAGAACCAATCAGGTGACGAATGGGAATTACCAATCAGGTCATTGTGATATGCACAGGTAACATTTGTCGCAGTCCAATGGCCGCCGCCGTTTTGCAGGAAGCCCTTCGACAGGCGCAGGCGCCCGTCATCGTCAGTTCCGCTGGACTCGGGGCCGTGGGCGGGCAAAAGGCCGATCCGATCGCGATCAAATTAATAGCCGAACGTGGTCTCGATATCAACGAGCACAGCGGGACGCAGTTTACCTCGTCGGACGGGTTCGAAAACGATCTGATACTCGTGATGGAGACCGAACAGAGGAACTTAATCGCGGACAACTGGCCGCTCTTACAAGGTCGTGTTTATCGCTTGGGCTGATCCGGATCTGCAACTCGCCGTTGCCATCTGCCACAACCGCATGACCCATGCACCGAGCGATGCGTTTGCTCCGATCCGAGATGCGCTCGATGAAATCTTCGGAGTAGGATGAAAACCCTGATCGACCTGTTCGAACGCAGACAACAAATCTACGCCGCGAAGAAGCTGGTACTCTAAAAAGGAGATCCGGATGGCAGGCATTGTTACCGGTGGTTGTCGATGTACAAAAGTACGTTACCAATGCACGGCCGCGCCGGTCGCCGTGACCTTATGTTATTGCCGGGATTGCCAATCTTGGTCTGGCGGCGCGTTTGGTCACTACGTCATCATGCCGTCCTCTGCCGCGACTATCGTGGGAGACGTAACGGGCTATGACGTGCAAGCCGAAAGCGCTCGCACAATACGACGTGAATACTGTTGCGAATGTGGATCGCCGCTGTTCGCGAGGACTCCTCATTTGCTCGCAATTACGGTCGCGCGCTTCGACGATCCAGCGCCGTACCATCCGACCATGGCGATCTGGATCGATAGTGCACAACCGTGGGCAATGATTCCGGATCATATCCCGCGCTTCGCGCGTAACCCGCCATTGTCTTCAGGCGCGTCATGACCGATTCGCGCATTCGCGCGAAACAGGATTGCGCTGCCGGCAGCTTAGGCGTCGGACAAATTTTAGGAGCAATCAAACCTTCACGTTTATAGGAACATTTCGGAGGAATCGATGACAACACTGAGTGGCGGCTGCCGTTGTGGAAAAATTCGCTATACCTGTGACACTGCGCCGATAACTGTATCGTTTTGCTATTGCACCGATTGCCAGAAAGCCTCGGGTGGACCGTTCTGCAACTATGCCGTCGTGCCAGCCGAAGCCGTCACTGTTAATCAAGGCGCGACGGTGCACTACACTGTCGAAGCGAGCACTGGCAACGTCGTCAAACGCGAATTTTGCGCGCACTGCGGCGCACCGCTATTCGCGAGTACCAACAACGTTTTCGTCATAACGGTTGGCAGCCTCGATGATCCGAGCACGGTGCCACCGGCAATTGCTATCTGGCTCGATAGCGCGCAACCGTGGGCGCCCATTCCCGAAAATGTGGAACGATTCGCCCGAAACCCGCCCATTACCTTAGGCGCGTAAGTTAATCTTTGTTCGCCGGTCGGGAGCCGACGCGCTGTTACTCGGCTTGTCGCCGGCACCGAGCGGCCTAAATAATAGGATGGGATCTCGCTATTAGCTGCGGCCGCACCTAACTATCACTAATTTTAGCGACCAACGTGGCTGCCGATAATTTATCGGCCGCGACCAGGAGCATGAAATGATTCAAGAGCGATGGGTTACGTTTTACAGTGAAGGTTCGCGCATCGTTGGCAATCTTTTTTTGCCCGACGAGATGCACTTCGTCAAGCCGCGACCAGGCATCGTGCTTTGCCACGGCTTTACTGGCGTTCGGCAATTATCGCTTCGCGACTATGCCCAGCGTTTCGCTGCAGCAGGTTACGTCGCGCTGATCTTCGATTATCGCGGCTTCGGCGACAGCGAAGGCCCTAAGTGGCGATTAATTCCGCTCGAGCAAGTCGACGATATTCGTAACGCTATCACGTGGCTCGGCACACAGCCGGAAGTAGACGCCGAACAAATAGGCTTGTGGGGAACGAGTTTCGGTGGCGCTCACGTGCCCTACGTGGCGGGTATTGATGCGCGGGTCAAGGCCGCAGTCGCGCAAGTTGGATTCGACACCGGCGAGCGCTTTTTGCTGAGCATGCGCAGCGATGCCGAGCGCGCCGAGCTGCGCGCGCGACTCGAAGACGATCGCCGCTTACGCGTAACACAAGGCAAGGGCATCGATATCGACCCATTTGAACGCGCCTTAGCGAATCCGCAAGCGAGCGGCTTCATCGGCAAAGCTTTGCAAGCTCATCCACACATGCGCTGTCTACTATCCTGGCAGACTTGGGAGAAGACGCTCGAATATCGCCCGCTCGATGTAGTCGACAAGATTGCG
>JAQCEL010000134.1 GCA_027618655.1 Pseudomonadota bacterium
GCTGCCAAGCTGGCAGCTTAACACTGAGGGAGCACTTATCGACGTGTCCAATTTTTGGGGTCCATTACTAAGCACCCACGAATTACAGACTTCACCAATCGCTGAATGCCCTAGCCAGTTACTTGCACACGATACCAAGAGGGTCGCGAACTTTCGGTCAAAACTTCGACGGGATTGTCTTGTATAACGATTCGGCTACTGCCGACTACGGCTATGACATGGTTGTTGTGAACCTTAAATTCGCTGGTCAAGTGCCGATAATGACGAGCCAAATCTCAGCCGGCTGGATGCAGCGAATCGCTCCACAATTTTGCACGAAAACGGATCCCAATAGTGTCACGGCGCTTGGCGGACGCATCCGACTCATGATGTCGGACAGCGTTGGCCAACTCGTCGGTTGGTTCGACCTGACGAGAACTGATTGCGATCGAATTTAGCTGAGCGAGTATTACGCACGTCAATGCACACGTTGCGGGTCGCATACGCCAGCTAAATATTCGGGACATTGAGCGCGAACGCTAACGAGTTGATTATCGGGTTCATAACCGCTGAAGCTCGGCGAGTCGAAACACGCCTAGTTCGGTGAAATCGCTGTTTCGGCACGCCTGGTACGATACGCAGCCGAATCTCAGATATTCACGTTAGCTCGTTATGCCCATTGATACGCTTGGCCTGCTGTTGTGTCTGCTTATTTCGTTCGTTGCGGCATCGATCCATGGCGTGATTGGATTTGGCTTCAACTTTATCGGCGCGCCCATCCTGCTACTGCTGTATCCACAGCTTGTACCAGCCCCGATCATTATTAATTCCGTTATGATCGTCTGCCTGGTTGGTTGGACTAGCCGAAAAGATATCCAATATCACGCATTAGGCTGGGCTGTTTGCGCCTGTGTATTAGGGGCATTTGCAGCAGGATTTGCCATGACCTTGGTGAGCGCATCGACTTATTCCGCATTATTTGGATCACTGCTGTTGTTAGCAGTTGGCGTGAGTTTATTAGGTTGGCGTCCGGCAATTACTGCCTCCAATGCTGCTATCGGCGGCGGCATTTCCGGCTTCATGGGCACGATCACATCGATCGGAGGCCCACCGATTGCGCTCCTCTACCAACGCATGCCAGGTCCAGCCCTGCGCGGGACAATGTCCGCGTACTTCCTGCTGACGTCACCGTTTATTTTGCTCGCACTGTATGGCGCAGGACGCCTTGGCTGGGCCGAGTTGAAACTTTCAATTGTACTGATACCCGGAATGTTACTTGGCTTCGTTTGCTCAAAATACTTGGCACGCTACCTCAATGCGCAAGCAACTCGCGCGATTGTGCTGCTTATTTCGACCGCTGGTGGGATCGTGCTGCTGATGCGCGCCTGGTGAAATCGCATTCACCAATCGAGATCTCTATTCGTCGCAGCCGTAAACGATACTGAAAGACGAAAGTCTTGTAATCCAAAGACATCGAATTGCGAAACTTCGAACTTGTCAGACCGCGGGCAACGACACGGTCAGGTCAAAATGGTTGTATATGCGCGCTTCTAATCCTCGGCAAAGCCATGGAACGTCGCAACGTTTTCAATAGCCTCGCGATCGCTGACTAAGGTATTTTCAATCGCGTGCGGATCAGCGTAGCCCAAGCTCATTCCGGACACGAGAACTTGGTCGCTAGGAATTTTCAAATGCCTGAAGATCGGTTCTTGATACTGGATCCATGCCGCCTGCGGACACGTGTGCAGACCGAAGCCACGGGCTGCTAGCATAATGGTTTGGATATACATGCCGGCGTCCGACCAACTGCCGCGTGCAAGATACGAATTAGTTGTAATGAACAGTCCAATCGGTGCGTCGAAAAATTTAAAGTTGCGCGCGCCTTGTCGCGCAGCAGCTTCGCGATCGCCCTTCTTGATGCCGAGCAAGCCGTACAAACCCCAGCCGACCCCGCGACGCCGATCGCGATGCACATCGTGCCAGGATTGCGGATAGTAGCCGTATTCCTCGTAAGTCTTCGCCTCACCGCGCGCGGCAAGCGCTAACACGTCATCAGTGATCGCTCGGCGCACCTCACCAGTACAAACGTGTACATACCAGGGCTGCGTGTTCGTGCCACTCGGCGCGCGCTGCGACAACTCGATTATTTTCCGCACGGTGCCTGTCGGCACTGGCTGATCAGTAAATGCGCGGATCGATTTCCGGCTTGCAATCGCTTCTAGAACGTCCATAGGTGATGGTTGATTCGCTCGAATTTAGACGAGCAAACATAGCATTCCCAGCCGGGTTGTTACCATCGTGTTTGCCAAGCACAGCGATCGAGCGGACGTTAATCCAATATCATTTTGATATCCTGGTTTAGCGAATGGCTACTGGGTTAATAATCATCTGCACGGTGCCCTTGATGCGTGCCTGTCCCAGAACGAACATAAATTCCCACGCCTCGTCGGCCACCAGTTCGCGCGTCACCATGTTCTCGAGAATGTAGATACCGCGCTTCGGCAACAACGCCATGTGCACTGACAGTTCCAAACCTTTTACTTCGCCAGGGGTGACCTCAACACCAAACGTATCGGCCCCGACAGCGACTGGATCGTAACTCGCAAGAAATAGCGCACCGTTTAGACCTAGTCCTGGTTGTGCCGCCATGTAGCGTTTCGGATCACTGTTCATCAGCGCCATAAATCCGGTATGCACGATGATCACTTCGCCTTTGCCTAATTCGATGTGCTGCCGCTCAAGCGCGCCTTTAAGTTCTGCTTCGTTGACCGCGACGTCTGGCTTGAGCATCTCGTTGCCGTCGACCGTCATGATCCTTTCCGGTTGCGTCTCTTTTAGATACGCAACAATATCGAGCACCACGCCACGGGTCACAATCGGCGGAATATCCGACGTGCTCAATTTTTTCGTGCCACTTTGACTGAAAAAATCCTGCACCTTGTTGCCGTTGTAATAAACGTGGTCGATACCGACGTGTCCTAGACCATCAATTTGCGAACCGACACCGAAAAACAATAAGGCCCAGTCATCGTTACCGGTTGCCTTACCTGTGCCATATGGCTCACCCGCATTGCCAAATAGTGCCGCATGAGAAACCATGAAGATTTGCGCGGTACGCGCGCCGAAAGCGGGTGTGTCTCTAGAGGTTTCCATGCCGAGCGCATAGCGCTTACCGGTTTTGACGAGCTTCGCAGCATTAACAATGTGCTCAGGCGTGATCTCGTTGAGTGCGCCTAAGGTGTCGTCCTTACCCCATTTAGACGGGTACCAAGATTCGGCAAGCGCGTGCATCGATAGCATCAACCCGAGTACCCATATTAAGTTTCGTAATTTCATTATCTGTTGTCCTTTCTGTAAAGGTTCGAAGTAATGTGTTTACTGAATCGCTCGAACCGGTGTTAAGACTATTCTTTGTTCCAATAATCTGTCGCTGTCGAAAATTTTTCGCCGTCAAGATTAAATACACAGACACCGGGAACGCTCCATGCTTCGCTGCCACTGCCACCACTCATCACCCATTCGACTGCTGCACTTGCCGGACCAATCGTGATGCTGGCAGGCACCAGTTGCACACCCGGATAGCCGTCGACGAATTTTTGCACGAACTCCCGCACGGCCGTCGTGCCGCTCGACCGAGCACCTGTCGCCATATCTGCATAAACGATAGAGTCGTTGAAGTAAGCCATGATTTTATCGACATCGCCGCTGGTCCACGCAGCGTAGTACGCGCGTATCGAATCTTCAGTAACACTGCCGGCAGATACCGGACTGACGAGTCCCATTAGTAAGACGACACAAGCCGTTGCAATCATAAATTTTCTACACCGCATTTTTTATCCCCGTTTTACACACTGTATGGTTAAACCCCACGTCAGCGTACTACTAAATGAGATCTCAAGCTAAGGGGCGTAGGCACTGAGCACTGCGCCTACGCGGACCTTTTTTATGCACGGGCTACGACATACTCAACAGCTATCAATCGGACCACCGAAAATGCTTATTGAGTTTGAATAACAGTAGCATCTGCTGTGGAATTTCGGCACGCTTCATCTTTATGAATAATACGTTCTTATCTCGCAACAACTTGGCTGCAAACATCGTTGCCGCGAGCGCCGAGCATCCCGGTTCGCAACGCAACGCTTACGCAAGGACAAGACTATGAACCCGCGTCGTTCCGTCCTATATCTTCCCGGCGCAAATCCTCGCGTCCTCGAGAAGGCACAAACCCTAGCCTGCGATGCCCTTATTTTTGATCTCGAGGACGCAGTCGCACCGACAAGCAAATCAATCGCCCGTCAACAAGTTGAAAACGCGTTGCAAAGCGGTAACTACGGGTACCGAGAAATCGTGCTCAGGGTTAATGGCATTGACACACCTTGGGGTCTAGATGATCTGGCGCTTGCGGCCAAGATCAAACCGCATGCCGTGTTGTTTCCGAAAGTCGAATCAGCGAGCGAACTGCAAGCCCTTATTGCCGGGCTTGATCACACGGGCGGCATCGATCTCCCCGTGTGGGTAATGATCGAAACGCCCAAGAGCATTCTGAACGTCGAGTCGATTGCGAGCGCGTCCACTCGGATCGGCGCACTCGTCGTTGGTACCAGCGACTTAGTAAAAGAACTCCGAGCGCGTCATACCAGTTCGCGGACTAATCTTAGCTATGCTTTACAACACTGCGTGCTCGCAGCCCGCGCAGCGCGTATTGATGTGATCGACGGCGTGCATCTCGATTTTCGTAATCTCGTGGATTTTGAAATGTCGTGCACGGCCGGGCGCGACATGGGTTTCGATGGAAAATCGCTCATTCATCCGTCGCAAATTGAGGTAGCGAATAAGGTCTTTGGGACGAGCGATGACGAAATCGAACACGCCGAAAAAGTATTGAACGCCTGGCAAGCAGCGATTGCCGAGAGCCGCGGCGTTGCAGAACTAGACGGGCAGCTGATTGAAAACCTACACGCCGCCGAAGCGGAGCGGATACTAAAATTTGCTCGCGCTCTGCAAGCCCGTTCGAGCGCGATCTAACGCTTATTCACTCGCGGTTGCGCTCGCGGACTCGGGCACTTGATTAGATCCAGATCCGCCGACTCACACCCGGCTTCGTCCGCTTAGACCATCGTCCAACCGCCATCGACGACCAGGGTGTGGCCTGTGATCATCGATGCTGCAGGTGACGCCATAAAAATAACCGGCGCGGAAATTTCTTCTGGTTCGGCTAAATCGCGACGTAATAGATTCTTCGTTCGGACCGCTTCCCTCAATGCCGGGCTGTCCTTCATCGCTTGCTCGGCTAGCGGCGATCGAGTGACCGTTGGCGCCACCGCATTAACCCGGATCCCAAATTCAGCCCACTCTGCGGCCATCGTTCGAGTGAGATTATTCACGCCGGCTTTGGCACCGCTATAAGGCCCACGTTCCGGCGCCCCAACCACCCCGGCTTGCGATGAAATATTGACGATCGAACCACCGCCTTGCTTAATCATTTGGCGCGCCACAATCTGGCAGCAGAAAAACACATTCTTTAAATTCGCATCGACGATCCGGTCGTAGGTTTCCTCATCGTAATCCAAGATCTTAGCGAGCTTGTTATAACCCGCGTTATTAATGAGCACATCGATGCGACCGTAGTGCGCGACCACCGCATCCATATATGTCTGAATGGAAGCGACCTTGGACACGTCTAGTACGTGGTACATACATTCGCTGCCATTTGCGGTTAATTGTTCAGCAAGGCTTGCCAGCTCGTCGGTCGAGCGACTACCGATCGCGATTTTTGCGCCCGACTGCGCAGCCTCTATCGCGATAACCCGACCGATACCGCGGCCGGCACCCGTTACGACCACCACCTGATCTTCTAAAGCAAATCGCGCCAAACTTGGCATGCTGTCTATCTCCCCTGTCCGCAATATTTTCTAATGAATCCGTGAGTGTGATTTCAGCACCTGAATTGTGCAGTACACGGCCTGATCGGCCCGCGCCGCACAAAAACGTGCTGCGCGGTATCTCGAGGGGAGTATATCGTGGGAAATCGCTGAAGCGCCGGCGATGGTCCGAATCATTTATGGGACACCCACGAATGGCACTAAGTTAAGCTTTCTCACACCGTCACGGATCACGTGAGACAAGGGCTAAGCGATTGAAAACATGTGGGGAAGGGCCTTAACTTAGTGCCATTCGGGACACCCACATTTATGGGATACACATTTATGGGAGATACACATTTATGGGACACCCATGATATCGGGGCATTTATGGGGGCATTTATGGGACACCCATGATATAGCCGAAATAGCACAGGCCCGCGAGGCCCATAATCGGTACGAACATCGTGGGTATCCCTAAATGCCGTATTTCGGCTATATCATGGGTGTCCCATCTCGTACCCCATCTCGTACGTGGGTGTCCCATCTCGTACCCGGAAGGCGCCATTCACGGGTACGACGCTGGGTATGTATTCGCAAATAGCACGAGAACTGCCTATTATTCTGAACCGGCCAGCCGTATCGCGCATGCCCGAGCATTCGAATTATTCGACGCGCGACGGTCACCCTAATTAATCTTGAAAACAGTAGCCATGTTGGACTGAGTTACGGTCGCAGCCCTGGAATAATTACAAAGCCACCCGGAGAAGCATCATGACGAATCGAACTTTCTTATGCGGCGCCCGATTAATCGACGGCGTTAATCCACCCCAAAATGACATGGTGGTCGTGATCAACGATGACCGGATCATGAAGGTAAGCTCTAAAGCGAAAGCGCCCGCCCCCCGCAAGAAAGACACTGTCTACAATTTGGATGGCATGGCGCTAATGCCGGGCATGGCGTTCTGCCACTATCACCCCGCCTACGATAACGTCAATAGTCTGCAAGAAATCGATCTCAAACATCCGCCAACCAAATTGACTTTAATCGCGGCAAAAAACGCCGAGTTGCTGCTGAATTGCGGATACACCATGTCAGTGGGCGCCGGCGCGGCCCATTTTATCGACGTGGTACTGCGCGACAGTATTAATAGTGGTTTGATTCCCGGCCCACGCATTATGGCTTGTGGTCGCGATGTGGTAACCACTGGCGATTCCGTAGATAGTCACCCGAAATGGTGGGGTCTTGGCCTTCAAGGCCTCGCAAAGGTGTGTGACGGACCGGATGAATTTCGCCGCGCGGTTCGCGAAGAGATCGCAAACGGCGTCGACATTGTCAAACTCTATCCCACCGGCGGACACGGGCTACCGAACGATTCCGAGTTCTTAAGCATGAGTGAAGAAGAAATCCATGTCGCCGTGCGCACAGCGCACGAGCGCGGCGCGAAAATCCGCGGCCATTTGATCAGCCAACGCGGCATCAAGATCGCATTAGAGGCAGGTATCGATGTAGTTGATCACGGCGATGGCCTAGATGACGAATGCATCGAGCTTTTTCTCAAAAGCGGCAGCTACCTTGCACCGAGCTTGTACTTCCCATCCCGCCTCGTGAGTGGTTACTTGAGCGGCGAAGCACCGGGGATCGCCTCGATGATCCCGGAGTTAGAACATACCTTGGAAAATCACCCAGCGAAGGTGAAGCGTGCGCACGACGCCGGCGTTCCGATCGTCATTGGCGACGATTTTGGTTTTGGCTCGCTCATGCCACATGGCGATTACGCCAAAGAACTGGCGGTATACCCCGATCTGTGTGGCGTCTCTAATCTCGAGGTAATCAAGTGGGCGACGCATAACGGCGCGGCCCTACAAGGTAGGCTCGACGAGCTTGGCACGATTGCAGAAGGCAAGCTCGCCGACTTGCTCGTGGTTGATGGTGATCCATCGAAAGATTTAAGAGTATTACAAGATCGCAACAATTTAAAAATGATCATGAAGGGCGGCGACGTCGTCAGATGCAGCATGACGCGAAGCGAAGAATCTGAACTAGCTGGATCGTATCGATAGAAAAGCAGACGTAAGGACCCTGGTCGAAATTATCTAGTCAACACGAGGGTGTTCCTGAGTGGTTGCTGCTTGGCGCGTTTCGCTGGCAATAGCGGGCTTCTTGCCAAGAAACGCAACGCCGCAGCGGCCGCTCAGGGGCAGCCGAATGTATAGATAATTTCGACCAGGGTCCTAAGGAGCAAGCTTGAAATGAAATGTCATGAAGTGGACTACGAGATATTTGGCGACGACATGCAAATTGTTGAAGTCGAGCTCGATCCAGGCGAGGTCGTGATCGCCGAAGCGGGCGCGATGAATTACATGGAGGATGGCATTTCATTCGAGACCAAAATGGGTGACGGTTCCAAGCCGTCGAGTGGGTTTATGGACGCCGTAATTAACGCCGGGAAACGTGCACTCACGGGTGAATCGATTTTTATGACGCGCTTTTCTAATCAGGGAAAAGGCAAAAAGAGAGTCGCCTTCGCAGCGCCTTACCCGGGGAAAATTATTCCGATCGATATGGCGGAAATTGGTCAGGAACTGATCTGCCAAAAGGATGCGTTTTTGTGCGCCGCATTTGGCACCGGCCTGGATATCGCGTTTCAAAGAAAGCTTGGGGCGGGATTTTTCGGTGGCGAGGGATTTATCCTGCAGCGTCTAAATGGCGACGGTAAGGCGTTCATACATGTCGGTGGAACCGTGATCAAACGTGAGCTTAATAACGAGACCTTAAGAGTGGATACGGGTTGTATCGCGGCATTTACGAAAAGCGTTGAATACGATATCGAGCGTTCTGGTGGATTGAAATCCATGGTGTTTGGTGGTGAAGGATTATTCCTTGCCACGTTGCGCGGCACGGGTACCGTCTATCTGCAAAGCCTGCCGTTTTCGCGACTCGCAAACCGGGTGATGCGCGCGGCCAGCTTCGGCCAATCGAAAGGCGAAGGTTCGGTACTGGGCGGCTTGGGCGACCTATTCGGCGATCGTTAGCGCCGCCAAGACATCGGGTTTACTCGGCTACCCGCCGATGCGTCTTCACGTGCCCGTACAAGCGTGGCCGGAGCTGGGTTATCGCTCCCCCCCGTCGCTAGCAGCCTGTCGGACTTAGGAACAATCTACTGCGCTGCTAGAACAACGGATGATTCGGCTCGAGGCCAAGCCGATGCCGACCAAATAGTTCCCGGCTGTTATCCCAGTCGATGAATGCATGGGACGTTAGCGTATTGAGATCCCGAAAAAATCGCTGCAACGGAAAATCTTTGCGGAAGCTACGTGTACCCGCCTTTGACATCATGGCATTCACGGCTTCTCGACAAATGTTGCCGATGTGACCGGCGCGAAGTTTCAGATCGAGTCGCGTATCTAAAGTGAAATTTCCTTGCGCAATCAACCCTTGAGTATCGCTGACCAGCCGCTCGAGTAAGATCCCCACCGCACGGGTTTGCGCGCGTGATTCGCCAAGCTGGATATGAACGGCCTGTTTATTAGCCAACACCTCGTTACCCCAGGTCGTGATTTTTTCTCGCATGAGACCTTCATAAGCAGCCATCGCGCCTTCAAGTCCACCGCAGTACACACCCATCACTTCGCAATATATGAATGGCAGCAGTGGCATGGTGTAGAGGGGATTGTCATGAATCGATGGCGTTGCCTCAAACAGGTCCCGAGCCGGCAATGTTCGATATTCTGGGACGAATAAGTCTCGCGTGATTACGTCATTACTACCCGTCGCTGACATACCGCTCATGTGCCACACATCGTCGACTTCAACATCTTCAATCGGCACGACGAACGCGCGGGCGTCTTCTCCGCCAGATTTCGCGATAATCACCCAGTCGGCGTGCATTATTCCTGAGCTGAAATTTGAGCGCCCGCTGATTTCGTAGCCACCCGTCACTTTTTTAATCACCACTCCGGGTGACGGCTGAATAGGTATTAGCCCAAACGGGCGATCAGCAAATACTTCGCGCTGCACTTGTTCCGAGAATTTCGTGAGCATCCAGTTGTGACCCAAATAGAATGCCGTCACCCAGCCAGTCGACATGCAGGCGCTACTCACAGCCCGCCCAACTGCGGTTAAGGTATCGATGCCTAATTCATGACCACCGAAACACTTCGGCACCAAAGTCTGCATCACTTCAATATCAATGAGTTCCTTAATCGTCTCCGGGTGCGGTTTTCGATCTTGTTCACTTTGTTCTGCGCGAGCTGCGATGGCTGGTAAAAGTCCATTGACACGTTCCAGCAGCTCTTCTTTCGTGACAGTCATGTTTATGCTTCCTCAATGGTTTGCGAGTCGAATGATCGATAGGTAGAACCAAGCGATAACTGACCCGGCGCAAGGCCCTGTCACTATCAGCGAGCGGCATTGCTAGTTTAACGAAAAGTGCCTGTGAAGACGCAAGAAGAATCGCCCGCCACGCTCATCCGCTAGCAGGAAACGCTCAGCGAGCGTATTGTTCATCGAAATGCACTGAGCCAAGCTAATTGTCGCCGATCGCGAACCTAGGGCCTCGGGTCATGTAGCCTGTCGTGCGGGTTTGAAACGCGCCGACGTACGAGCCACTTATGGAGTGACGATGTCCGCTTGTGCTGTGGAGAGAAAACCCCATAGGTTGCCGCTTGCAGCACGTGGCCAGGATCGATCTAGGCGATCTTTTTTGAACCAGCAGTAGACTGCGGTCGACCAGTAAGCGCAACGCCGACTACGATCACCGTGAGACCTACCCAAGAACTTGCCGGAACGGTTTCCCCCAATACCCGTTCAATCAATAAGAGCGACAGAAACGGCGCAAGAAAGATAAGCTGTCCGATGCGCGCCAAGTGCGCGGTGCGTCGCAACGCCATCGACCACAACAGGAATGCAATACCCATTTCGATGACGCCAACCCATAGGCCGAATTTCAAGGTCGCGATGGTCCAAGGACCGAAGTAATGGACCCCAAAAATTGGACACGTCGATAAGTGCTCCCTCAGTGTTAAGCTGCCAGCTTGGCAGCATCATAATACAAGCTGTCGGGCGTACGCCGCTCAAGTGATTGGTGGCGCCGCTCAGCGTTGTAAAAGTTGAAATAGGCACCCAACGATTTCCGAGCGTGGGTGATGCTTTCGTAGGCTTTCAAGTATACCTCTTCGTATTTAACGCTGCGCCATAGCCGCTCGACGAAGACGTTATCTACCCAGCGACCTTTACCATCCATGCTGATTTGGATCTCGTGCTGTTTAAGCACGTCGGTGAACGCGTCACTCGTGAACTGGCTGCCTTGGTCCGTGTTGAATATCTCCGGTGCACCGTAACGCTCGATAGCTTCTTCCAGCGCCTCGGTACAAAAACTCGTGTCAATCGTGTTGGACACTCGCCACGACAACACACGTCGTGAGTACCAATCCATGATCGCGACCAGGTACACGAACCCACGCGCCATGGGGATGTAGGTGATGTCCGTCGCCCACACTTGATTAGGTCGCTCGATGGCCAGGTTCCGTAGTAAATACGGATAAATTTTATGCGCCTGATTGGCGAGACTCAAGTTACGCTTCGGATACACCGCCACGAGTCCCATCGTGCGCATCAATCGCTGGACCCGCTTACGATTCACCGTATGACCCCGATCTTCAAGCCAATCTTTGATCCGGCGAGAGCCGTAATACGGGTGTTTCAAGTGGCACTGGTCGATTAACTTCATCATCGCTAGTTCCACCTCACTGACCGGCTCAGGCACGTGATAGAACGTCGACCGAGGCACGTCCAGCAACTCGCATTGCCGCGTCACTGGCAGGGCATCCGTGCGCGCTACCATTTCTTTCCTCTGGGCCCGTGGATCCGTTCGAGCCCGCGTTCTAAAAAATCGTTCTCCATCGTCAGCTGACCGATCTTCGCGTGCAGTGCCTCGACCGTTTCCTCTGATTGTTCTGCCTTCTGCGCACCTTTGCCAAAGACATCCTCCGCACCTTCCAGCAGTTGTTTTTTCCAGTCGCTTATCTGGTTCGCGTGAACATCGTATTTCTTGATCAATTCCGCCATCGTCAGATCCCCCTGCAGCGCCGTTAGCGCCACCTTCGCCTTGAACGATGGGGAATGGTTACGTCGCTTCCTTCTCATTGCTTCTCTCCTGAGCTTCACGCTCATATTGGAGGAAGACACTTATCTTCGTCTGGATTTTGTCCAACCAATGGGGTCCATTGCTGAA
>JAQCEL010000135.1 GCA_027618655.1 Pseudomonadota bacterium
TTTTGTGCGTGTCCCGAATATTCCTCCCGAATATTCCCGCGCGAATATTCCCGCGAATATTCCCGAATATTCCCCCGAAGATAGTGCCCTACCAGCCCGTGCTTCACCCCGGGTGTTTGCAGGCCGTTCGGCAAAACGAACCGCAGCACAGACAAGATCGCACCCGCCGCTGGAGAAATAAATATCGTCACCCCACCGTCACCCGAATTGCTTCGGGAGATTCCGGGGGATCGTGAGCTCTTGATTAGATGGTGGCTATGGGTGGACTCGAACCACCGACCTCAGCATTATAAGAATAGTCACTGACTTTTAACTAATTTTTTTATCTATCGTTTCCTGGGCGCCCGTTGTGGGGAATGTCTAACTGTGGGGGACCGTGTTTAGCGGTTCCCCACAATTTCCCCACATAAAATAATCCGACTGCACCGGTAATGGTGACAGCTATTCCAGTTGAGAGATGCCTAATTCTCGGTTTAGAAGTTGCTCAATATGTGCAGCTATGCTGTACATATTGAGCAAAACTTAAACTTGGCAAAAGTTTACAAATAGACTATTTTGTACAGTATGACTGTACAAAAGCCGAATAAGCTAAACCGACTTGAGCGGGACTTACCGGAAGGTCTGCTCGTCACAGCCGCATGGTTGGAAAAACGCGGCTACTCCCGCTCACTACGCAGTCAGTATGTCGCTAGCCGATGGTTAGAGCAGCCGGCGCGCGGCGTGTTTCGGCGCCCGCGTGGTTCGCTACGCTGGGAACATGTCGTGATTTCCCTGCAAACTCTGCTGGAATTCCCAGCTAGTATTGGCGGACGCACCGCGTTGGACCTGCAGGGTTACGCGCATTATCTCCCGCACGACCTAAATGAGATCCACCTGTACGGCGACGGCAAATTACCAAGCTGGGTTTCAAAGCTCCAGCTTAAAGAACGCATCAGCTTCCACAATCGTGCCCGGCTCTTGCCCAGCGATAAATACCGGCTCTCACCACTCTCGCCCCTGCCCGAGGCCACAGGCTTGAAGGAGGAAACATCCCTACCTGGCGCACTGCGGATGACGCGCTGGGGGCAGTGGGACTGGCCGCTCGTGCAGTCGAGTCCGGAACGCGCCATTCTGGAAATGCTTGATGACCTGCCCGGCGAGGTCACGTTTCATCTCGCCGATGTGACCATGGAAGGCCTTGTTAATCTTAGTCCGCGCCGCATGCAGGGACTCCTGGAAAACATTAAAAATATCAAAGTGAAACGTCTCTTCTTTTTCTTCGCTGACCGGCATAAACATCGCTGGCTGGAACGGATCGAGCGTAAAGCTATCGATCTCGGCAGCGGTAAGCGCATGCTGGTCAAGGGCGGCCGTTACGACCCGAACTACCAGATCACAGTGCCCAAGGATTTCGATGCCCTTTAGAGATATCTATCGCGCTCAAGTTGAGCTACTGATCCGGACCTTACCGTACGTTGCCGAAGAAGAATGCTTCGCTTTGAAGGGCGGCACGGCGATCAACCTGTTCATCCGTGACATGCCGCGCCTGTCGGTTGATATCGATCTAACCTACCTACCCCTGAATGATCGGAACGCTGCTCTCGATGATATCGAAAACGCATTGACGCGCATCGCCGATAGGATCAAACGCGCCGATCCGGCGATGATAGTTACCTCTTCCGCTCCGGCGACACAAACACAAATTAACAAGCTGGTGGTGCGCACCAGAGAGCGCGTCCAGATCAAGATTGAGGTGACACCGGTGCTTCGCGGCTGCGTCTATGATCCGGTGATGATGGGCGTGTCTGAGAAAACCGAAGACCGCTTTGGCTTTGCAGAAATCAACACGCCCATCATCGCCGCGCGCCGCAAGGCCGGGGTGAAAAGCGGTACCGTGAACCGAACGTTCGCGACCGTGCGGCGGGTGTTAAATCTCGCTGCGCGATTGTGGCGTGACGAAAACGGTTTGTCCTGGCTGGAAACGCCGCCGCTCATTCGTTTCGTGGATTGGAACGATAAGCGGCGACCCTATCCCCTGTCTTGGGACGAGCAGGATCTCCTGTTTCAGCAAATGCCGACACATCTTGCCAGGTTGGCCTTATTCAAAGTGAACACGGGCCTTCGGGAGCAGGAAGTGTGCGGGCCGCGCTGGCAACAGGAGCATGTTCTGCCGAATCTCAGCACGAGTGTGTTCGTGATTCCTGAGAGCGACACGAAAAACCGGGAGGATCGTCTGGTCGTTCTGAACAGCATCGCGCAATCGGTCACCGACCGGCAGCGCGGTCTGGATCCCGTTTGGGTGTTTCCCTATCGGTGCAAACGGATCACGAAGATCTACAACAGTGCCTGGAAGCGCTCGCGCGAATCTGCCGCGAAGAAGTTCGACGAGACGTTCGGGTATCCGTGCCCGGAGGGCTTTGCCAATATCCGGGTGCACGATCTCAAACACACGTTTGGACGGCGGCTGCGCGCGGCCGGTGTACCGCTTGAAACACGCAAAGCGCTACTCGGCCATAAGAATGGTGACTTCACGACGCACTATTCGGCGGTCGAGATCGCGGAGCTGTTGGAAGCGGTGAATCGAGTTTGTGCACGCACGATCAACGGGCAAGGTTTGGTGGTGATCCGTGGTGGGTTGGAGACAAAAATCCCCACAATTCCCCCACAATCGAAGCCAGTGCTGTTGGAGGCGTGAAGTAAGTACTTGAATGGTATGGTGGCTATGGGTGGACTCGAACCACCGACCTCAGCATTATGAGTGCCGCGCTCTAACCAGCTGAGCTACATAGCCAAAGACAAAAAATTTCTTCGACGCTTGGGACGTCTCGCGCGCCCGAACAGGGGCGTGAATTCGAGCTTAACTTTGGGGACGCGATCATCGGTGCTCGGGCATAGCCTGTCAAGCCAGTAGCGCGGCGCTTACGCGGGTCATTCGAGTGTCCTATAGTGGCGCCCGGACTAATGCTTACGAGGTTAACGTGACTCTTTCAATTCCAGACCAAGGTGTCGTTATCAGCCACTACACGGTGCTTCCAGAATGGCTTGATTACAATAACCACATGAACGTAGCGTATTACATCGCGACGTTCGATCTCGGCATCGACGCGCTAAAAGCCGTCTACGGAATCAATCCTTCCTATATAGAGAGGGAGCAGCGCTCAACAGTTGCGCTCGAAGCGCATATTACTTATCAAAACGAAGCGTCACTTGGCGAGCAGTTAGACGTACACACACGCGTGCTCGATTTCGATCCTAAACGCACGCATCTTTACCAGGAGATGTACCGAGGCGACGTTCTACTCGCCACTCAGGAAACCTTATCGATTAGCTTCGATCTGCGAGCGCGGAAAAGTTGCGCCTTTGACGTGACGATTGCGGCGCGAATTGCGGCGCTACACGAGGCCCAACAAGCGTTACCGCGACCCGACTGGGTCGGCGGCTCAGTCGGGATCAGACGAAAATCGAGGTCTGCTTAACGAACGCCGAAGACGACGATCGTTTTGCCGCTCACACTAATGAGGTGTTGTTCTTCCAAGGTTTTTAGGACTCTGCCGACCATCTCGCGGGAGCATCCAACGATGCGGCCAAGCTCTTGACGCGTGATCCGGATCTGCATGCCATCCGGATGCGTCATCGCGTCTGGTTCTTTACACAGTTCCAACAGGGAACGCGCGACCCGACCAGAAACATCCATAAACGCCAAGTCACCGACCTTGCGGTTCATTTTCCGTAATCGATTCGCTAGCTGAGAAGAAATGGCGAACAATAAATCAGGAAATACGCTCGACATGCTTTTCAGTTTTTCGTAGCTGATCTGTGCGACTTCGCACGGCGTTTTGGCTCGCACGAGCGCGCTGCGGTTGACGTGCTCGTTGAATAACCCAATTTCACCAAAGAAGTCGCCAGGATTTAGGTATGCGAGTACTAGCTCTCGTCCTTCTTCATCTTCGAGCATGACCGTCACGGAGCCTTTGATGATGTAGAACAATTCGTGAGACGGATCTCCCTGGCGGATGATGGTACTCTTAGCGGGGTACTGCTTGCGATGGCAATGTTCCAAAAACCGTTGGATCGCGTCTTCGTCGGTTGTGCGCAAGAACTGTCCGGAATTTATACAACTACCCTTTTCATGGCTCCCCACCATCTGGTATGTAAGGCTATGGGGAATATCGATTAGTTATTTTTCTCGATCATACTATAAGATTCTTTCGTAAGATACGAATTTTACTCATCTTAATCGCATTTCAATAGACAATTTCCGAGTTCAGTTAGTGAGCTTAAATGAAAGCCATCGGTAGAATAGCGTATGCACGCATCAATTAAGTGGGTCGCTAACGTCATGTTTGTTGGCCGCTCAGGCAGTGGACATAGTGTCGTAATCGACGGCCCACCCGACGCCGGTGGTAAAAACGCGGGTATTCGGCCTATGGAACTGATGCTGATGGGCCTCGGCGCCTGCACGAGTTTTGACGTCGTCGCTATTCTGAAAAAATCGCGCCAAGACATCACCGACTGCTACACCGAACTTGAAGCCGAGCGAGCGGACGAGGTCCCGCAAGTATTTACCCGAATACATGTTCATTTCGTCGTGACCGGTCGAAAATTGAAACACAAGCAGGTCGAGCGAGCCGTCGCCTTATCGGCGGAAAAATATTGTTCTGCATCTATCATGCTAGCAAAAACAGCAAAAATTACTCACGACTTCGAAATTATTGAATCGCACTCCGGCGACTAGAATCGACGCGTGCGAGCCGTGCTGCCATGTTGGCGGCGTGCGCTGACATCCGCGCGGCGCACTAAACGTTCAACATCATCGCCCTTATTCCATGTGCTGGCACCCACGCTGACCCCCAAACTAGGCGCGAGCTCCGCAAGCTGCGGTTGCAATGCTTCGGAGACTTTTGCTGCGAGCACCAGAGCAGCACGCTCATTGGTTTCTGGGAGGATGACAACGATGGCCCGCGCCGACCATTGGCCGAGGACATCTACCCAACGCAGTAATTCA
This sequence comes from Pseudomonadota bacterium, assembly GCA_027618655.1. Taxonomy (GTDB): domain Bacteria; phylum Pseudomonadota; class Gammaproteobacteria; genus UBA11873. Next base: position 4,985 of record JAQCEL010000135.1, read on the forward strand.
ACCAACGTCGCCGCGATTAAATTATGCACGTCGCGGTTTTCTTGTTCAGATTGCGTACTTGCCGAATCGAGCCGTATCACTAAGCAAGACAGCGGATTGGCATAGCGGCGCGAGCGCGAAACTTCGAGCTGCAATCGCCCGATGAGCGCATTGCGCGAGAGAAAACGAGACGCGACAGAGCCGTCGAAGCCGCCCGTTGCTAACGCGTCTAAAAACCAATCGATGGCATTTTCGCGGTCGATCACCAACAAGGTCTTACTATTCGGATAACTACTTTCAACGTCGCGCGAAATGCCAATAAGGCTATCGCGCTCGATGACCCGGAAGAGATGATTGCTTGAACTGGAATTTTCGTTTTGCGGCAACGGCAACGATAAGGACTCGGCCGAGCAGCCAATAATATCGATGAGTTCCCGCTGCAATAACTCGCCAAGCACGGCATTACCCCAGATCACCCGCCCATCGAGATCGAGTACGGCAATGCCGACGGGAAGCTCCTCTACTATGGAGCGTGCTAGTTCAGGATGCAGTTCTATCATTGGCCCAACGCAGCGGCCAACCGGCGATACGCCAGCGACCTTTTTATGTTGCTTTCTTTAACGGCCGAAGCAAATGATTCTTTACTCCCTAGCGCACGCTGGTGTCGGTGCGAAACTACGCAATGCAATTGAGGAAGGATTCTTCGAGCGTTCCACCTGGGTATTTTGTTTGAAACTCGCTGAGGTACCCGAAAAAAGGAATGCGCCCTTGGTCCAAAATAACAATTTTGTCTGCTATGGCAGCGACATCGTCGAGCAGGTGCGTACTGAAAAACACGGTTACCCCAGCGGTTTTGAGTTCCGCCAAACGAACCTTAAATAACGCCCTAGCCTTGGGATCGAGGCCACTCATGGGTTCATCTAAGACGATTAACGGTCTCTCAGTCAGTAAGCAGCCTATGAGGCCGAGTTTCTGCATCATCCCTTTCGAATAATATTTCGCTGGGCGAGATAATGCCTCGCAGTCTAATTCCAGACGTCGACATTCATCTTTAATCCTAACCACCGTCGGCCGTATGCCGTGAAGACTCGAAACATAAAATAGGAAATCGTTGCCAGTAGTGAAGTGAGGTGCGCCGAAATGCTCGGCTAAATAACTCAATTGTTTACGAGAAGCAGTTTGCAAGTGGCTGGTCCCAAAAATTTCTATGTGACCCTTATCGATGCTCGTGAGGTTTAGAATCGATTTCAGCAAGGTCGATTTGCCAGCGCCGTTGATTCCAACCAAGGCGACCGTATCGCCAGCTGGAATAGCTAAATCGACGTCCTGGAGAATCTCTCGCTTGGCATAGCGTTTAGTAATCGATGTGATTTTGATTGGCAAAGTCATCGACAATTTGTTCTGCGAATTTTCTGACATGTCATCCAATCGTAGAAATAAAACGGCCCGCGATTAGCGGGCCGTAACACTGATATTGAACCTGGTTCGAACGATTAGTAAAGGTACACTGCGTTGCAAAGTTGTTCGTTGCCCGCGATATTCCAAATCGGTGGAGTTGTAGTGCTATCCACACACGCGGCGACTGATTGCGCTACCGTGGAAAACGTTGCGCCGGAGGCCAGGGCGTGACGCATCGCGCCACTTTCTGGTAAACCGTCATCGACTTTAAGATCAAGCTCGCGGAGCACATTCACCGGAATTCCAGATCCCAACACCAGGTTGAGCCGATCCACCGCCGTCCCAGCATCGTCGTAGTCTGCGGTTCTGAACAGCACTAGATATCCATTGAACGCGTTGCGCGGTGCTTTATCTGTGTCGGCCGCAGTTGGCTGCGCCGAACCACCTGTATAGTTTCCTTGAATGAACCCTGCTTTCGACATGTGTTCCCACAATGCCAAAGCTTCCACCCAGGGAGACGCGCCGTCCAGACGACCGCTATCGTCGCCGCCGGTCGTGACTCCAGGGATAGCTTGGGCCGCGTTAGTCGCGTTCCAATCGCCCGGCACTTGTCGGTAACGATCGATAAATCCGTAATAAGCTGCTTGCACCCCAGAGTTTTGATCAGCGATGTTGCGAACTCGCGCACTCGTTATTAGCTCTTGGCCTTTCAAGATACCGCCTAGCAACAGGCCGATGATTACTAAGACGATAGCGATTTCGACTAACGTAAATCCATGTTGTTTTTGTATGTTGGGCATGTTCTTCCATCCTCAAGGGATTACTTGTTATTAACAACAGAGCAGATTCCGTGCCAAAAATCTAATCGCCTGAAAACTAAAGAGTTAACATTGTGTGACGATTCTGATCATGTCAGGTTTCGAACGGTTATGACGGAATCTCAACAATCCTACGAGAGAGTGTCGAACTATCAACATTGCCGACTTTGTATCGCCGCTAATTATTCTGATCAGCGACAACATTTTTTATTTTACTAGGTGGCCCAGCGTACTGCGAGTTTCAATCCGGAATTGAGCCTCGGAGTGAGTTAAAACGCTCCTGTTTGATTCACAAGACGCCGTGTTCAGCCCTCCGCATTTTTAAGCGCGGCACGGCGAACCTATCGTGAGCCTCCGTCGCTAGATCGGATCGGCGTATTGATTGGAATAACTTTGCGTCACAAGCAGACTATTGCAGAATGAATGAGCGGATCCGAAAGCTATTCGTTGCGCTCTTTTTCGTTCCCCGTCTCTTTACCCCCGCTGCGTTGTTCAAGTTCCGCCAATCGATGGGATAAAAACCACCGTTCATGCGGATCGGAAACCTGACCACTGTCGAGTAACCCGCCAAGCAATACCTTTGCGCTCTGCAGCTCGCCCATATCCTCAAGTACGAATATCACCATTTGCTTCGCCCAATGCGGGACCTCGGGGCCCGTCGCGTACGTCGCTAAGGTACGCGCATAACGCAATGCAAGCTGTGCGTCTTTCATTCGATGTTTCGCCACATAGACGGCGTGCGCCATCCATGGCCAGCGTAAATTGGGATCCCGTTTAAACTCGGATTCAACGAAATCCAGAATCGCCCGTTGCTTGTCGCGCTCAGGAACTTCAGCGTACACCCGGCTAGCGGACAACAACGGATATTGCGTTTGCGGATCGAGAGACATAATAAGCCGCAGCCAAGCGATTAACCGCACGTAATCGAGCGACGCAAATGGCAGGCTAATCCCTGGTTGGTTATCGAAGCTTTGCAGCCAGAGCATGGCAAGTCGGGCCAGGACAGTCTCATCGCCAAGGTTGAAACCGCGCGCTACGGTCTCGCTCGGCGGAGTAGGTAATGGTCGAATTTCAAGCATTGAGCGCGGCAGGTAATGATTGAATGACAACTGCGCAGCAAAACTCGTCACCAGGAAGGCAAAGATCCTAAGCGGCACTGCGGATAATCTTCGTTCTGCTGGACGCATCTAGAACTCGCGCCTGTACAGGTCGAACAAGCCGACTGCCACAAGTAACGCACCATAGATAACGGCTTGCGCGGTGAGCAAGCTGATCTCTGCAACGCTTGGCAACATGCCGATAAGCCACCGTGCTTGGGTAAATCGATCGAGATCGGGTAGCACCATAGCGAGGCATTCGATCATGGCGGCAATGAACTGATTAGAACCCAAGGCGAGATCGACTGTCGGTCCAGTGCTGATCAGAACCAGTCCCGCGATCGCGCGCGAGATAATATAAAATCCGGCGACCACACTGAGGGCGATCGTGATCTGGCGTAAGGTAATTGCGAAGGCGAGCGCGGCGGCCACAACGATGATCAGTTCGAGCATCAAGGAATACGACCAAATCGACCCGGCGAGCGGACTTTGCACCAGTAAGGGAAATGAAACTAATATTGCGACACCGATCGCCGCACTCACGTATCCAAAAATCTTGCCGATGTACCAATCGCCTCGCGACAACGGACGCGACAATGCCAGTTCCAGTCCCTTATCGTCGATCTCGCGTAGTACGCTAGTCGCAACCAGGAGCGCAACGAAGAATACCGCCACGAGTCGCATGCTAGCGGCATAGAAAACGAGTCGATTCTCGTTGGACTCAGTAATCGAAATCGACGCCGCAAATTCACCAATGCCATACCCTAATACGGTCATCGCCAGAATGAACCACCATAGGCGAGCCCGTCTAATTTCCAGCCAGGTAAATCGAGTTACCGTCGCGATGTTGCTCAAAACCATAAGCTAGACGTTTCACCCTATAGATTAAGATGACATTCCACGGCACCCTCACGGCTCGGTCGAAATAACCAGGGCCGGATGCAATAATTCCCGATAATCGTGTAGCTGACCGATATTTATCGACCGACCCGCTAGTCTGGAGTACGCGTAAACCGTGATCAACCTATCCCGCCTCTTAGATCGCCGGCGTGAACATTGGGTTCTGGCGATCATGTTGATCGTGCTTAACTTAGCGTTAATGGCAGACTTCGGGAGCATGCTTTCGGCTTCGCTAATGACGGCTCACCTCGGCTTGTTTTTCTTATGGCAACCCATTTGGCAGGGAGATCAACGGCTAAACCGCTGGTCGACCTTGGTGATTGCGATTTCTATCGGGGCATTCTTTTTTGCGCTCGACTGGGGATTGCTATTCTGCTGGCTGATTCTGCTGATCGGAATTGTTGCCGGACGCTCATTTTCTTCGCGGCAAGAGCGCATCGCCTACATGATCACATCCACGTTCCTCATCTCGATATTGTTGATTGAATGCACGCCTAATTTATTCGCTGTCGGCGAATTGAACACGGCGATCGTTTATTCATTTCGACTCGCATGGTTGGCCTTACCGTTCTCGCTGTTGTTATTTCCGACCTACAACCTCGCGCTCCGAGAAACGTTTCCGATTGATTTTTTTCGCGGGATCACCATCGCGCTAATGACTGCACTTTTAGCATTGAGCAGTGTTTTAATGACCTACGAGCTGCAAATCGAATATTCGATCGCGCTAATCGCGAGTTTGCTTGTGCTTAGCGCTTTCTTGTTTTTGATCAGCTGGTTGATCACACCAGGTACCGGATCTGGCCTCGGCGTGCTATGGGAGAAATCCGTACTTAACATCGGAACGCCGTTCGAAAGTTGGTTGTCGAGTTTGGCCGAACTCGCAGGGCGACGGCAGGAATACAGAGAATTCCTCGATGCGGCACTGGACGAGTTATGCGAAATTCCCTGGATACGTGGCGCACGCTGGGTAGCGAATGGACAAACTGGCGAATCCGGAAGCCATGCAGAATTTAGTACTCATTTAACAGCCAGTGATCTTGAAGTAACGTTATTCACTGATCGATCAGTGGGGTCTTCGCTGCTCATTCATTGTCGCTTGCTGATTCAAGTTCTCGGTCATTTTGTTTCAGCTAAAATCCGCGAGACCGAGCAAGCGCAGCAAGCACACTTACAAGCCGTACATGAGACTGGTGCGCGCTTAACCCACGACATTAAGAATCTACTACAGTCGTTAAAAACCACCACTGCTGCGCTATTGGAAGAACCGGGGCGGCACGACGAAAAGCGAGAAGCACAACGTCAAGCCTTGTTACGCCGTCAATTGCCGCACATTACACAACGTCTGCAATTGGCTCTAGACAAACTCCAGCAACCCTCCGCGCAGGCCAGCGACACGAAAGCGTTATCCAAATGGTGGAACGAACTTATCTTGCGCTACCCATTGGACGGCATCGAGTTCTTACCGGATATCCGCGACGAGCATCTCGGCATCCCAGGTGACTGTTTCGACAGCGTCGTCGAAAACCTACTCGATAATGCCCGCAACAAAGCCAAATCGAGTAGCCCGATCCAAGTAAAAATTGGGCTGCATAGCAACGACGGTAGAGTGGTCTTGAGTGTCGTTGATAACGGAGCAGCTATCGACGAGAAACTCGCCGCGATAATTTTGAAGCAACCCGTGCCATCAGACGACGGTCTCGGTATTGGGTTGTTGCAATCGGCGCAGCAAGCGAAGTTAAACGGCTTCGAATTGATTCTGAGCGAGAATACTACGGGCGCCGTGCGCTTTACGTTAACGAATCGGCGCGCCGGGACGCATAAGGATCATCAAAGCAGGTAGCACCGTTAAGGCAGTCGCCCTGCGACGACCATGCGGTTGTTGAGTAACGACGGAGAAATCCACATGACGATGTCGTCGAATGCGCACAGAGCGCTCGCTTCAGCAAGGTTATCCGCGCAGGTCGCGTTGTCCCCTGAGTATCGTCGAGAAATGAAGGTGGTATCGCCGTCTGCATTCTCGGCTTCGTCAGTCCCACTTGCTGGCAGCGGCCGCGCAGCTCCATCAGTCGAGGTTGCGCCAAATCCATTGCGTCCGTGCGACAGTAATATTGCCGGCAAGTTATTCGCTAGCGTCGACAAGAATTTCCCTTGGATACCGCCTGCCCCGGGATTATCGCCGCGCGTTTGTACTAACAAATTCCCCGAGGCGCAGAGGTCGAATTCCTCTGGATCAATGTCACCATCGCATACCCGATCACTGGGGAGTCCAGGTGGATCACGATGATCGGGCCAAGTGAAATTTGGCCAGGTTACGCGGTAACGAAAACGGTTCCCCCAGGCGTCGCCTTGCGCGACGCCGAGTTCTGCCCATGGCAGGAAACCTTCGCCGTCATTGAAAGTGTCACCATCGCAGGCACCCGTGTCGACGTCGCTGGGATCATAGGGCTCATTCGTCATATCAGGCAGGCCATCGCCATCCGTGTCGGGACACGGTAGCCGACCATGCGTGATTGCATAGCCGTAGAGCGCCTCGATGACTTCGTTCATCGTCGCGATGGTCGAATTCCTATCGCGAGCTTCGAGCTGCGTTTCTAATGGGCCAATAACACCTGCGATCAGTAGGCCAAAAATAAACAGCACCACGGCCATCTCGACCAAGGTAAACCCGCGGGTCTTTGCTATCAGTGAGTGTTCTAAAATCGTCAATTCGGATCCAACGTTTTTATCTGATCGTTGAAGCTACCATTGACTGGTGCTTCAGCGAAAACCTTGTCACCCGGTGTTGCGTTTTCGTTTTC
>JAQCEL010000136.1 GCA_027618655.1 Pseudomonadota bacterium
GCTGCCAAGCTGGCAGCTTAACACTGAGGGAGCACTTATCGACGTGTCCAATTTTTGGGGTCCATTACTGTATACAAGTACTAGCCGATCTGGTCATCGCGTGTGGTTTGGCGGTAATCTGGGTGGTGATGGACGCCCGCGAACGTCGAATTAATGCGTGGCCATACCTCCTGCTCACTTTGTTCTTGGGCTCAATCGGTCCGCTCGCCTATCTACTGAAACGTGAATGGAGCGCTCACCGAGTTGGTAATCCGGGTCTGCAACAACTCTAGTGCGATGTGCGGTGATATTGTTTAGACGATGCTGCTGGGGATCGGGGTTTTGGTTCCGATCTCATACGCAGGGATGCACAGGGTGCAGTTATTAGTTTCCTACAGCTTAGGAGTCGAGGATGCCGGTTGAGCAGTTGACCAAAGGGGGCATATTTGCGCAGTGAACTTTCGATGCAAATAAATCTGCCCCCTTTACTCGTGATTAATCGAATCACTTAACCGCCAATACTACCTATAATGTCCTCCTGTTCTTATCCGTTGAGAATCAACCTAGCTAAGAAGTTCCGCCAATATATTTACTGAACTTATGCCCACTCCACGCAACACGGGAAGGCAAAGAAGTAAACTAAAGACTAAAGACTAAAGGTTACTGGAGAAAATAAATGACTGAATCCAACGACGAATATACGCCGCCGAAAGTGTGGAAATGGGATAACCAGGAAGGCGGCGCCTTTTCCAACATTAACCGACCTATCGCAGGACCAACCCATGACAAAGAACTGCCAGTGGGCCAGCATCCGCTTCAGCTTTATTCTCTGGGAACACCTAACGGGCAAAAAGTCACCATTTTGTTAGAAGAGTTGTTAGCGAATGGCGAAGCGGGAGCAGAATACGACGCCTACCTCGTGAATATACTAGAGGGCGAGCAGTTCGGCAGTGGATTTGTCGATGCTAACCCGAACTCAAAGATCCCCGTGCTGATCGACCGAAGCGGTGCCCAACCGGTACGCATTTTTGAGTCCGGCGCAATCATGGTCTACTTGTCAGAAAAATTTGGTCAGTTCATTCCCACAAACGCAGCCGAGCGAGCCGAATGTCTTTCATGGTTATTCTGGCAGATGGGGAGCGCACCGTATCTGGGGGGCGGCTTTGGACACTTTTATGCCTACGCACCAAAGAAAATCGAGTACTGCATCGATCGCTTCACGATGGAAGTAAAACGTCAGCTCGATGTACTGAATCGCAATCTTTCGGAGCGGAAATACTTGTGTGGTGATCAATACAACATCGCAGATATCGCAACGTACGCGTGGTATGGACAACTGTGCCTCGGAAGATTTTACAATGACCCCCGCGAATTCCTTGATACGGCTTCGTACACGGAAGTGTTGCGGTGGACAAAAGACATCGAGTCACGACCGGCAGTGCTCCGCGGGTTACGAGTGAATAAAGTTTTCGGTCCTGAGGAAGAGCAAGTGCGCGAGCGACACGACGCAAGCGATATTGATAAAACTTTCGCTGCCGCCACGTAGAAAATCAAGGGCAGACCATAATGGCACCTGTCCCGAACGCGCCGCTCGCATCCCTACAGTTAAAGGTGAAAACCAAAACTGTATACTTATTCTTGGTATCGGCAACGAGTTTCGCGCGCTGCGCAAAGGCATTCGACGCGCTGCAAGTGAACGACTAGTTATTCACGCCGATGCTCGAAATGCGCTTCGGGCTACAGCGTGGGACGAACATCAATTTCGGTGACCCGCGGTTATACGGTGTGAATGTCGAAAACGCGAATACGCGCCTCGGACGCTACGGCGTCATGTTTATCGACGTCTACGATGGCAATGCTTTGCAATACGTCGGGGTTAAGTCGTGGAATCTGCGCGCACTTGATGTGCCGATGCCGCCCGTGGCCGCGCTGAAATTCCACGCCGAAGTTGTGTGGCAACATGGGAACGATGACGACGGCGATGGCGCCGACGTTGATGGCATCGCATGGTCCGTCGATACGGTGTTCACAGTGCCGAACGTGGCCTGGACAACGCTCCTAACCTACCGCTATGCGCGATTTTCCGGTGACGATCTGGCGAGTGCGGACAGTGAGAACTACAGACCATTGTTCTATGGGTTTGGTGCGCGGGGTTGGGACACATTCCATCACGGTGAGATCGCTGGTGAATATCACTTATTCAACCGCAATCAAGTCACGTAATTTGTGAAGCTGATGACCTCTGCGCGTGACGCTTATGCGCTGACATTTTATTACTACACTCATGATCTCGACGAAAGACATTTTTTTGGTCAACGTGTGGCGAGTCGTGATTGGGCCGATGAGATCAATGCCGGAGTCGAATACTTCAGGATCGAGGGAGCTTATATTTACGCGGGCATAGCAAGGTCTACGCCAAATGCTGCAGCTCGCGAAATGTTCGGCAAAGACAACTTCACCGTGTTGCAAACCTGGATGCAGTTCAAGTTTTGATTAACGTCCTTGCTTGGGTGCCTCACGGACAGATCACGTTTCCTTACGAAAAACCGTGGTCTGTCGCTGCTGATTTTCCGTGCAGCTTAGCGTCGTTTGCGAACAGCTCCGATGATATCCATCACCACGCCGGTTACTGGATTAATCCGTGCCATACGAATCATGACTTCGTTAATCGTGGCGCTGGAACTGAGGCGGATCTCTGCGACGCGCGGTGCAAACCACAGAACCACGCTCAGACGCAGCAAGGCAGAGCAGGCGAACACGCCATAAAGCGGTTTCGCGAAACTGATGTCCATGCCTCCGAGGTTAATGTCCGCGGGTAAGTGGGCGGCGAGCGCGCCGCCGAGCGCGGCACCGGCAAAGATGGCTAGACCGCTGGTCACTGCATGTACTGCAGAGAAAATCGCCAGCTCACTGCCGGGCGGTCGCAGGTCGTAAAGATAATTCGTCGAACTCAAGGCGAAGCCGCCCCATGCGAGTCCAGAGAGTCCTTGGACGGCGAGTAGGTACCAGTAGTTGTCCGAAAAAATCCATAACATGGGCAGCGTCGGAATGATGAAGGCCGTCGTAATCAGTACGCTGCGATTTCCGAGATGGTCGCTGATGTAACCCCAGCTCGACAGAGTCAGCAATTGCATGATGAGCGAGGCCGCCAGATTGGACATGAATTCGACATAGGAAAAACCGAGGTTGCGCAGCATGTGCACAGAGAAGAACGGGCCAGAGACCGCCACCGCACCATGCATCATCGCAACGAACACAATGAAGCGACGATACTCGAGGTGTTCCAAGGTGCGGCGGATCTCGCGACCGGCACCCGCAAACGGCGACTTAGCGTGGGCTTGCGGCTCGACCTCGACGTCGGGCAGCCTCAATAGTAAACGTACTGAGGCAATGCGCCCGAACAAGGCACAGGCGAACAATGCGGCGAAACCAACGGCAGTCGAATCGAGCAGTTTCGCCACATGCAACAGTAAACCGCCGGCCGCGAGCGCTGCGAAACTGGCTATCGCCGAAATGCGTGCGCGATGCGCGAAATAGCGTCCGCGACGCTCGATTGGCACGAGCATGACCATCACGCTGCGCCATTGCGGTTGTACGAAGTGGCCACCGGCCTGGAACAACATAGCGGTCACAATCAATACCAAGATTGTGTGATCAATGGTGCGCGCACACAGCGCCATTAACACCGCGATAGTCACACTTTGAAACGCCGCGCCGCAGACGGTCAGCAAGCGACGTCGCACCCCGCGTCGTGCGACCCACACGGAAAGTAGCTGCGCCCAGGCGCCAAGCAACTGCGGTACGGCGACAACCCAGCCGACTTGTTGTGCGCTGGCGTTTAGAAAAATGGCGAACGCGGCGAGGTAGTTGTCACACACCCCACTCATGACAGCCGAGCCAACGGCTTCTTTCTGCGACTCGCGTAGAACTTGGCGGTCAGCGCGTGACAGGCGTCGCGTACCACTCATCGAAGTGCGCCACGCGATCCCGCTAGCGTGCGTTGAACGTTGCCTAAAGTGCGATCAAAAATAATTGCAATCGATAAATAAAAGCAGAATATACCCGCGCGTCGAGTTGCGATTTTGCACTCGACGCGGGGCCGGGCTAGTAACAAGAGGCGCAGCCAGATGCTCCAACTAGGGATGAGTGCCTTAACGGATTGGAGCTTGATGACAATGGCATTAGGTACTGAAAGCAATGGGGATCCAGACGAACCTCCCGACCTGCAAGAGCATAGTTTCCGTTTGCCATATGGCGAAGCTTCGCCTACCGTTTCCGCCGACATTATCTCTATCTCCGCCGCTAAGGCACCGCGCGTTTTAAGAACGAACCCGTTTCCCGTCAGTCCGACGGCGCGCGCATTCTACAAGCAGTTTTTCCCCGGATCGACAAGCACGCAATGGATGGAATGATTGGCGTTGGCAGCTGCGCGAACGTATTCGTTCACTGACAGATCTTGAACGCATGTTTGCGCTCAATGCTGACGAGCGTAGCGCGGTCGCGCGCCATACTGGCTCGCTGCCCGTTGGGGGCACACCATAACTACGCCACGCGTATGAGTCATGACGATGCGGCTGAACCATTGCGACGTACGCACATTCCAGTTGGCGACGAATATTTGCGTTCGCCAGGTGAGGCTGATGATCCTCTCGGCGAAGACCATGACACGAGTGTGCCTGGTCTGGTGCATCGCTATCCGGATCGTGTGCTGTTTCTCGCCACCGGCTTCTGTTCGACCTATTGTCGCTACTGCACGCGTTCGCGCATGGTTGGCGAAGCGGGCGGTGACTATCGTTTCGATCGCCGGCAATGGGACGCTGCCTTTGACTACATCGCAGCACATCCCGAGATCCGTGACGTGTTGATTTCTGGTGGCGACCCGTTGACCTTGTCGGACGAAAAGTTCGACTATCTGCTCGGGCGCTTGCGCCAGATAAAGCACGTCGAGTTCGTTCGGCTCGGCAGCAAGGTACCCGTGGTGGTGCCGCAGCGCATTACGCGCCAGTTGGTGCGTGTCCTGCGCTGTTACCATCCGCTCGCGCGCGGTTTCTACCAACGCACGGGATATGTCGAGGCCGCAGTGTTACCCGATTTTTATGGCAACGGTGACGGTAAGGTCATTTACTGTAAGCAATTGCGTAATTCCGGGCACGCCGATTAGCTAAAGGGTTTGGCTCTGATCTTTCAGCGTTGCCTAGCGTAACGCTACATTGGCTGAGATAAAATTCGACTGAGGTGGTGGCAAAGTACTCCTCAGGGCAGGACACACGACGGCGATGTGATGTTCGTGTTTGAAGACGTTATCAGTCTGGAAGTGCCACGGAAGTATCCATGCGGACCATCAGTCTCGATAAACACGGTTACGAATACTGTTTAAAATTGTGAGGTAGAAATGCAGTCCGGCGATCTAATATCGATCCACAAGACAAGGATTAGCGGCGATTAACGGGACATCCATAAACCGTCTCAGCTAACGGGGCTAATACCCGAGTATCACAAGTCGAAAATAGCGATCTGACAACGTATAAAGTCTTTGGCACGTTTCGAAATGCTGTCAAAAATAGTATTCGACCCGACATGTGTCGTTCCCCGCGTGTCACTGATTGGTGTGCAGCATGGCAAGAACTAGAGCTTGTCCGCTGTCGGTCAACAACACCGCGTTGACCGTCCCCTTGTAGAAGCGCCCACTTGCCGTCCACTCAGCGAAGTGCCTGCTGTCGGTGCGACTATCGCAACAATAGAAATCCCGCCCTTCAACCAGCAGCGACGCTGTAGCCTTGAACGCGCGAAAGGCGCTGCCCTTAGGTAAGCCTGCGCTTCGATCGAGCTCGGCGAAAGTACGGGGTGAAAGCTCTTTGAGCAAATCGACTGGCGTTGGCATGGCGGGAAATTACACTGTAAATCGTTGCCCAAAGGCGACATATTTGCGGCGGATACTCGACATTCAAATATATCTGTCCTTTTTACGCCTTTGCCCGCGCCTTACGTTGAGGCTAATACTTAACTGGATCAATACCAGCTGCGGGCTCATCACGGCTACCCTCTATCTTCAGCAGCAGCGGTGGCAGCAATAGAAACACGGCAACCAATGCTATGGCGATGACGACCGCCGTTAACATACCCATGTCCGCATTCAAGCTGAAGCTCGAGGTTGCGAGAGTCAGAAAGCCAATCACCAGGGTTGTGGTTGTGATGACCAAGGCATTGCCTACGGTTTGAAATGCGTAACCAATTGCCGCCTCCGGGCTTATGCCGTTCTCGCGCCGCGTACGCAGATATTTCGACAAAAAGTGCACCGTGTTATCGACCACGATGCCAAACGACATACCGGTCACCACCGATAAGGTCATGCCGACCTCGCCAACAAAAATTCCCCATAAACCGAAACCAACGGCGGCGGGAACGAGGTTCGGAACCAGGCTCGCCATGCCCAGTTTTAGCGAGCGCAACGCCACCACCAGGATGACAGAGATGGCGGCCAGCGCAGCAGAGGTGCCGAGCAGCATGGTGCGGCTGTTGCGCTGCCCGATGTTTGAGAACATCAAAGTCGGGCTGCCACTGATCACACGCTTGATCGATGGCGCGTTTTCTCTAACCCACACATGCACGCTTTTATCCAGAGCAAGCGCCGCCTTGCTTGAAATAAGGCCGATCGTGTGTGCGAGCTTCGTGGCGGATTTATCAACGTTGATTTGATTGTTGATATCGAGTCCGTAGGGGAGCGACATTTCATAAAGCAGCAAGTACTGCGCAGCCAGATCGCGATCGTCCGGCAAGGTGTAGTGACCTTCTTCATCACCGTGCATATTTTTGTTAAGACGTTTCATGATGGTCGTAAATCGGTCGACATGGACCGTGCCGGGTTGCAATTCAAGCCATTCGGAAAGTTTCTCGACGTCACGAAGAAAAGCGGGATTGCTGATCCCGCCGGTTTCCCCGCTTTCCAACGAATAATCGTTGAGGTAGACACCCGTCATATTCTCCACCATGAAATCGGTGGCAATGCGGAACGGGACCGTCTCGTCGAAATAGTGCACGAAGACATCGTTGATTTCGTTGCGAGGAATGTTGGCAATGAGCGCCCCGAAAACGATCAGCGTCGACCACAACAGGACGCGTTGTTTGGCAATCACGAAATCTGCAAGACGGATCATGAGCTTGCCATCTTGCGCCTGCTCATCGGCCGGTTTGCGTCGTGCGGGTAGCAAACTCATCACGGCCGGCAAGAATGTTACGGTGAGCACGAACGAGAACAACACGCCCATACAAACAATGTTGCCGAGATGCTGAAAGGGTGGCACGACGCTAAAATTCATGCTGGTAAAGCCAATCGCGGTCGTTGCGCTCGCCAGGAATACGGGTTGAAGATTGATGCGAATGCTCTCGTCCATGGCTTCGACTTTGGTTTCGCCTTTGCGCAGCCCATGCACGAAACTCACCAACACGTGCACACAGTTCGCGATTGCAACAGTGAGAATAATGATCGGCGCAGAAGCGGACATACCGGTAAGCGGAAAACCGATGTAGCCCGCGGCACCCATGGCAGCGATCACTGAAGCAATGATAATGACCATCGTAACCAGGGTTCCCGCAATCCCGCCCACAAGGATAGCCACGACGATCATCATGAACATAAAGCTGATAGGCACTAGGTGCGTGAAGTCGTTCGTGGCACTTTCGCTGAACGAATTGTTTAGCATGACGACACCGGACAGGTAGGTATCGAGTTCGGGATATTGCGCTTCAAGCTTGGCCGCGATTTTTCGAGCGTAGGCTACGATTTGAGGTTCAGCTTCTGTGCGTCCCTCGACGGGCATCGAGAGCGTGATATTGACACCAGTGACGTGCCCTTGTTTTGAGATTAGACGGTCGACGAGTGCCGGTTCTGCGAGCACTGCGTCTCTAACCGCCAAGCGATCTGCGGCGCTATAAGCGGATGCATTTTTGACCATGTCGCGTACAACAAGATCATCCGCCTGCGCGGTGGTGTACTGAAAGTTCGTAATTGAGTCGACCCGCCGCGAGAACGGCACCTGCCAAGCATCTTCGGTAAGTTGTTCTATCGCCGCCAGCGTGCGCGCGGTAAACACATCGCCATCTTTGGGCGAGATAACGATGATGACGTTATGACTTTCGTTGTAAGTTGCCTCAATAGTTTCGAGGTTGGCAAGCTCCGGGTTATCGTCACTAAAATATACCCGGTAGCTGGAATCAAAGTAGAGCTTCGGTAGGCCCGTAGCTGGAATAGCAATCACTAAGATGCTGAGAGCAATAACCTTCCACGGATTGTGCACAATCCAACTGGCGAACGCAGCCTCGAAACGCTTCATCAATATCAATCCTCATTAATTCGGGGTAAAAGGCGCTCAAACGCCTATTTTTCACAATCTTGTCCTTATCGCCAGTTCGTCAAACCGACGTTAACACTCGCATGTCCACGTGTTGGCTGTAATCGAGCCTCGGGGCCAGAAGGCGACGGCACATTGTTAGTATCCTCGCCAAGGGGTGTGCAGCTTAGCCTGTTCTTGCCTGCCGCCATCTTCGTTGAGGTAAGGGCGTTTTTAAAATCGCTTGGGCCAACTTTGTTGGCATGCGCAAGACCGTTGCGAGTCGTTGGCGCGTGATCTGCGTGCAGGGGGCGAAGGGCTGCTTTTCGACTTGTTACGCGCAGCGGCCGATTTCAAACCAAGTCGAAACTCTAATCGGTAGAGTGCAAGATGGCGTCTAGGTTTCTATCGCCTCAGCCTGCAAACGATACAGTGTGCCAACGACGCTTGGCCCGTAACGTCCCGGCGCAAAGGCATCCGCTAGCTGGGCCTTAGCGCGCCACCCGGTACAGTGCCCGGGGGCAACGACCCGTGGCCGTATGCGCGTCGCAAGGTCGGCAATTGTCGCCGCTATCCGCTGCTCCATCACTTTTCCCGCTAGATGATAACCGCCCAGCACCACGTCGACCAGCACATCAGGAAATTCAGATTGCGCGCTCAAGCATGCATTCACAATTCCTGCATGTGAACAGACTGAAAGCACGGAAATTCCCCGCCCGCGGACCTGCGCGACCAAATAGCGCTCATCCATGATTAGGGGATCAGACACCGCCTCATGGCCGTGAAAAGTGTGGTGTCCATGCAGGCCAGTCTCGTATTCTGTTTGACGCTCTATCGCGCCGCTGCCGAAGAAAAAACCGTCACAAAAAGCGTTCGCGTGAGCATGCGTCACAACCGTACCGCCGCTCTTGATCATCGCTTCGATTTTCGGTCCCTCGGGTAACAAAACCATAACGCCACTTGGCAGCAGGACACCGCGCTGATCTGGGCGATCGGGATGCACATCGACGATTAAAGGTTCGGATAATCCCGCTTTCGTGCGCGCCGCACTGATCGCGGCGATCACGTCAGGAAAGCCTCCGCTATGGTCGAAATGCCAATGCGAAAGAAACAAGCATTCGATTTTCGAGAGATCGACGTTCAAGCGTTCCGCATTGTCCAGCCAATATTGCGGGTACGGCCCCACGTCGAAGAGCACCGTGTGCTTAACATTACCAAGGCGCCCCGTCACGAGCACTGACAGTCCATGGCATCCGCAACATAACTGGTCGAATACCATTTTACATTCATGATCTTGATAGTGCCGACTCGGCGCGGTGCGTGCAGCGAGGTGCACGATTTCTGGGATCTGAGGTACACCTTCGTCGACGCTGGATAACGTATCTGTTTCGTTGTCCATCACAACGAGAAGCTCGAGTGAGTCCAGTGCAACGCTTTTATGATGTAGAGGCTTTGAATTCATGGCAGTACGAGCGAACAATGATTTCTGCCAGCGTAGCACAATCCGAATCAAGTGCTTGCGTCAGGACAATCTATGACGAATTTATTGGGGCGGTATATTTAATTAGCGCCGACACCTATCGAAGATCTCGATTGCCTGCGGTATAGCGCAGACAAGGGGCTGCGCCTAGGGGAGCGCGTCGATTAAATAGACTGTCAACGAAATTTGCGCTCGCGCGCAGATACATAGATTACTCACACTTGCGTGGGATGGATGCTTGCTGCTTCACCTATAAAGTCGGTTGCACATCATCTAACCTTCGTCCAGCGCGGTCTAACCAAACGAAGCGTACATTTTGCAAGGGGATTTTCGCATCAAGTTCGAGATGCCGGTAACGGTCACCCCGCTGGGCGGGACTAACTTCGGTAAGAACTAGACCCATATGGCCGCGATAGAAAATATAATCGCTATGGGTGAGTGACAGTTCTTCCCCGTCGCTACCGCTTAGAAAGGCATTAACTGAACCGTGCGGAACGCTAGCTTCGAAATCTTGAATAACGTTCGTGTCATCGATACCGAGCGCGTCTCTGCCGCGCACGAACAGGACTAATTTAACGCCTCGCGTGCGTGCTATTAAGGAACGTCTGAGTTCCACAACCTGACGTCCGATATGCACATCTTGTGGTACGGCCAACAAACCATTTCGGATCGGTGGGGGCAGTGCGACTGCCCCGATTAATACAACGAGTGACAACATGGCAGATCCCTCCTACAAGTTTCGTTTGTGTTTGGACATGTCTCCAGTGCCAAGTTCAACACAGAGGGCGAGATAAGATCGAACCATTGAGGAGACACCGTCGATTTGAAGACGTTGACAGCGTAACAGTACGGCGGGAATTGGAGAAGACTGGCGATTATCATAAAAAAAATCGATTCAAATAATTTATGTCGATATACTCGCGCCACGGGATCGCGCGTGGGGAGCACAAAACGGTTATTGGCCAGATGCCCAGATCAGCGTCGCCTCGTCGCACCCATACTGACTAACGAGCACTGAATCATGAGCTTGCAACTTTATTCCCATCCGATGTCACCGTGTTCGCAGAAAGTGCGCATCGTTTTGGCGGAAAAGAACCTTCCCTGGGAAAAGATCGACATCGATCTGCCGGGCAAAGCGAATTTGGCACCCGCGTATCTAAAGCTCAATCCAACGGGTGTCGTGCCGACCTTGGTTGAAGATGGCATGGCCGTGATCGAATCGTCGATTATTTGTGAATATCTCGAAGACCGATTTCCAGCGCCACGTCTGCGTCCGACCGACCCTTACCAGACGACCCAAATGCGTTTGTGGATGAAGCACATCGACATCAAATTGCACCCGTCTTGCGGCGCCTTGCAATGGCCACTTGTCATGGCTGATAAATTGAAATCACTGTCGGATGAAGAGCGAGAAGCTCAGATGAGCCGCATTCCGGATAAAGCGCGCCGCGAACGACAGCAGCGTTTACTCAAGTTTGGTTATGATGCGCCAGATGTAGTCGACGCAATCGCGGTCTACGAAAAAACAATTAGTGATCTAGATGCACTGCTGTCGCGACAAGCGTGGATCGCGGGCGATGAGTTTTCGCTCGCCGACGCGGCGATGGCGCCGTATTTCCAAACCCCGTATCAGTTTGGTTGGATCGCCTGGTATGCAGAGCGCACGCATGTTGCCGCGTGGTACACCCGATGTCGCGAGCGTCCGTCATATCAAACAGCCGTGACGATCGATTTTTCTGCAGAAAAACTTGCTGATCTTGCTGCGCGAGGTGCGCCGGCGTGGAAAAAGATCAGCGCAATGCTGTACAAAAATTAGTATGGGTCGCGTAGCCGATCCAAATTATTAGGGAAACTTCTAGCTATGTCTTCGCCAGCGATGCCAGTCAACCAGGCCAAATTGCCTGAGTTGAAAAACTTTATCAACGGTTGCTATGTGCCGTCGTCGAACCTACGCACGTTTGAAAACATCGACCCGGTTACCGGCGCGCCGTTTGCAATCGTTCACGAAGCAAGCGAAGCGGATGTCGATGCGGCAGTCCAGGCTGCGCGTGCTGCGTATCTCGGCGAGTG
>JAQCEL010000137.1 GCA_027618655.1 Pseudomonadota bacterium
GCGCTTTAGACTCATTTCATGTTGGAATCACGGGCCCCCTTTAGACTCATTTCATATTGGAAGAGGCTGGGACTTAACTCGTGGCGCGCTTTGCCTTACAATACGCGCCCTTCGAGCCTGCAGTTTTTAGGTGGGCATCATTTTCCGGAGTAATAAAATTTAATGGTAACTATCAGACTCGCGCGCGGCGGAGCCAAGGCACGCCCATTTTTCCACGTTGTGGTGGCAAATAGTCGCGACAAACGCGATGGAAATCACATCGAGCGTCTGGGCTTCTTCAATCCAATTGCGGTCGGGCAGGATGTTGAATTTCAATTAGACGAAGGCCGCTATGCTTACTGGGTGTCGGTTGGCGCACAAGCAACACCGCGGGTCAAAAAGCTCGTGAAACAATTCCGTAGCGCCGCGAGTCAAACTGCGACGGCTGCATAACTCGGAACGTCGGCATGCCATTTTAGATCTCGATCCGATTAGGATCGGAAACTAAGTGGCGACGGCGAGCGAGGACGGGAATCCGGAGCGCGTCCTGATTGGACGTGTCAGCGGGGTATTCGGAACGCGCGGTTGGCTTAAAATCCATTCGTATACGAGACCTCACGACAATCTACTCACCTACCAGGTCTGGCACCTGCGCGTGGATGGAAATTGGCAGGCGTGTCGCGTTGTCTCCGCGAAGAAGCACGGCCCTGGCCTCATTGCGCAACTAACAGGGGTTTCAAACCGCGACTTAGCACTTGAACTTGTTGGTTGCGACATCGCGATTACCCGATCGATGCTCCCAACAAATGCTGATGGCGAATATTACTGGGCTGATCTCATCGGTATGACTGTTCGAAACTTATCGGGCATTCAGTTCGGTGAGATAACGCAGATGATGGCGACGGGCGCGAACGATGTCATGGTCGTGCAGGGTGACACCGCAAGATTAATCCCGTACGTCAGCGGAATTTATGTCATAGACGTCGATATTGAGTCACGCAGTGTGCTCGTAGACTGGCACGAAGATGACTGACGCGCTTAATCAATTCACGGTCGTCACGTTGTTTCCGGAACTCATCGAAGCGTTTAGTGCGGTCGGAATTGTCAGGCGTGCTTGCGAGCGAGGCCACGTCGTTGTCCAGACGATTAATCCACGATCCTTTACCCTCGCTGGTACGGGCAGAGTCGATGACGCGCCGTATGGCGGGGGCCCAGGCATGGTGATGATGGTCGCACCGTTACGCGCCGCTATCACTAGCATTCGCGAACGTGGACCTGCAACGGTCGCCTATCTGACACCACAAGGTCGCCGCATAGACCAGAGTCTGCTCGGTGAACTTACCCGTATAAATCATCTAGTACTCGTCGCTGGCCGCTACGAAGGCATCGATGAACGCGTGATCGAGCGCGATATCGATTTAGAATTGTCGCTCGGCGATTTCGTTCTGAGCGGCGGCGAAATCGCGGCGATGGCCGTCATGGATGGGATAATTCGGCTGCTTCCAGGTTCTCTAGGAAGTGATTTATCCGCTCAATCCGATTCGTTTACGTGTGGCTTACTCGAACACGCGCAGTATACGCGCCCTGAAATCATTGACGGGCAACCCGTTCCTGCCGTGCTGTTGAGTGGAAATCACGCTGAAATTCAGGCTTGGCGACAAGAGCAACGCCTGAGCCGCACCTTAACGAGGCGCCCGGATCTCTTAGCTACCGCTAAATTGAGCGAAGCGGACCAAGCTGTAATCGCTGAGATGATGACGAAAAAAGAAGATCTTGGCGAATGAATTTGAAACGACGATTAATCTTGCCGTTTATGTTGTACAATCGCGCGCCTTGAGAATCGAGCCGGACTTTGGTGAATCGACATGTCGAACATAATTCAAGAATTAGAACTCGAGCAAATGCAACGCGAGGTACCGGACTTTAGTCCCGGGGACACCGTCGTTGTAGAGGTTAAGGTAAAAGAAGGCACTCGCGAGCGGTTACAGGCTTTCGAAGGCATTGTTATCGCTAAACGTAATCGGGGCCTTAACTCCGCGTTTACCGTTAGGAAAATTTCGCATGGCGAAGGCGTAGAACGCGTATTCCAAACGTACAGCCCAGTGATAGCGACCATAAAAGTAATACGCCGTGGTGCGGTACGCCGGGCGAAACTTTACTATATGCGTGAATTACGCGGGCGGGCGGCTCGTATCAAGGAAAAAATTCGTCGCTGAGCGCAAGTGGTGCGCGGATCGCCAGCGGTACTTTGCAACCCGCTTGACTGATTAACAGCGCACCGATAGCGCCGCAACAGCGCTAGGAATAAACACCCAAGCTGTGGGGATCCTTCCCCACGCGCAGCAAGACCTATTAGGGATCCGTCGCGAAGCGACTCTCAAGGTAAGACGAAATATCGCTCGACTCGTATAGCCACTGAACGCTGCCGTCATCCTTCTCGATGGTTAGGCATGGCACTGTACCTGATCCCCCCTCGGCGACTAAGCGCCGGTGGTGAGCACGGTCAACATGAATATCACGCAGTTCGATGGATAGATTCAACGCTTTAATTGTCGCGCGTACTTTTCCTGAAAACCAACACGATTCGTAATGGTAGAGCGCCAGCTTGCTTGTCGCCTCATCGATTTTCGATTGCGCTTCTGGCGAGCGTTGCGCACCGCGACTATCGTTCCCGCTTTCTTCGCCGAACCATGATTTCAACATTCCGTAATTCCTCTATTTTCTTAAATTCCACGCACCCCAATTTGGCTTGCTTGGGCGGCGGAACAAAGTAACATCTTAGTGGGGATCGAGGGAATACTCACAATGTCTGGCCAGATGGAACCCAATAATGAATGATCACCCGAGGAGCCATCCGGGCAACGAGTCGGTAATCGACGGGTTTGTGGATCATCTATGGGTTGAATTTGGCCTGAGCGTTAACACAACATTAGCGTACCGAGCCGATCTCCTATCGCTACAAAAGCATTTGCAAACGAGGGATCTAAATTTGCTTCAGGCGAGTGAAGCCGATCTTAATAATTATCTCAGTGAAATCGCGGCTGCGGCTCCCCGTACGACGGCTCGTCGACTATCCTCGCTCCGGCGGTTTTATCGGTATGTCGTGCGCGAAGGCATCGTCATCACTAATCCGACGAATAGATTGTTGGCTCCGCGAATTGGACGCAAACTGCCGCGCTCGCTGAGCGAGTCAGACGTCGAAGCGCTTTTGGCCGCACCGAACGTCGATACGTCGCTTGGACTTCGCGACAGGACCATGTTGGAGCTACTCTACGCGACGGGCCTGCGCGTGTCTGAATTGATTGGTCTTACCCTGACCGAGGTCAATCGCCGGCAAGGCGTCGTGCGTATCGTGGGCAAGGGCGCTAAGGAGCGACTCGTCCCATTTGGTGAAGAAGCGCAAACCTGGTTGGAGCAATATTTAGTCGAAGGGCGACCGGAAATCGTCAAGGCGAGGTTGTCGGATGCGATGTTTCCAACTAATCGCGGTGCCGCGATGACCCGACAGGCATTTTGGTATGCGATAAAAAGATATGCCATGGTCGCCGGCATTGACGCACAGTTATCGCCGCATACTCTCAGGCACGCGTTTGCGACACATTTGTTGAATCACGGGGCCGATTTGAGAGTCGTTCAGCTGCTGCTAGGGCATAGCGACATTTCGACAACGCAGATTTACACCCACGTGGCGCGCGAACGCCTTAAAGAAATGCATAGACGCCATCATCCGCGTGGCTAAGCTCATAAACCTATGCGGCACGGGTGCGCACGAGACATTTAACTAAGTGGTTGTCGCGATTGCCGAGCTGACGCTTAATATCTCTTCCAAAGTGGTTCGTCCCGCAGCGACTTTCAGCGCTCCTGCCTTGCTTAGGGGGACCATGCCATCGTTGAGTGCTCGCCGCCGAATATCCATGGTCCCGGCATCAGGTACTATCATGGCCGCTATTGTCGGTGTGACTTGCAGTATTTCGTAGACGCCTTCGCGGCCTTTAAACCCCGTATGACGACATTCGTCGCAGCCGACGGCACGGTGAAAGTGCTGATCGATAATAAGCGGTTCAGCACCGACGAGTGAATTCCACGCATCGCTAGACAGCTGCGTTGGCTCTTTGCAATTTGAGCACAAGGTCCTAACTAGCCGTTGGGCGACAACCCCGAGAAGTGTTGCGCCGATCAGGTAGCTTGGAATACCAATGTCCATGAGGCGAGTAATGGCTGATGGCGCATCGTTGGTGTGTAAAGTAGACAGAACGAGATGTCCGGTTAGCGCTGCCTGGATAGCAACGTCTGCAGTTTCGCGATCGCGGATCTCGCCGATCATGATGACATCCGGGTCCTGTCGCAGTAAGGTTCGCACGCCAGCTGCGAAATCCAGATCGATGGCTGGCTGGACCTGCATTTGATTGAACGCAGCCTCGACCATTTCGATCGGATCTTCTATCGTACAAACATTGATTTCCGGGCGCGCAAGTTGCTTGAGCGCCGCGTACAAGGTGGTTGTTTTACCGGATCCGGTTGGCCCTGTGACGAGCACGATCCCGTGCGGCTTACGTGTCATCTCGCTCCATAAGGATTCGTCGTGCAAACTGAATCCGAGCGCGCTGAATGGCTGCGTCAATTTATCGGGATCGAAAATCCTAAGCACCAACTTCTCGCCGAACGTTGTCGGCATTGTTGACAATCGAAGCTCTACCTCGCGTCCGCCGGGAGCGCGAGTCTTTATTCGTCCATCTTGTGGTCGCCGCTTGTCGGCGACGTCCATCCTACCGAGGGACTTTAGGCGACTTGTAATCGCTGCCATCGTCGGCATTGCTAACTCGTGAACGAGATGCAGCACGCCATCAATTCGAAAGCGGATGCTGCCTTGGCCGCGGCGCGGCTCGATGTGAATATCGCTTGCGCGCTGGTCAAACGCGTATTGCAGTAACCAATCGGCCAAATGCACGACGTGCTGATCATTAGCGTCTAATTCTCCGACTACGCCAAGTTCTGTTAACTGTTCGAACCCGTCGCGAACACCGATGCGATCCTTAGTGGTCTTGTTCGCGGCACCCGTGAGGGAGCGACTCACGCCATAAAATTCTTTAAGGAATTTCGCCACATCTGTGGGATTAGCGAGAACGCGGCGAATGTCGCGTTTCAAAACCGGCCCTAATTCCGCGCACCAGTCGTTCATGTATGGTTCAGCCGTGGCGATCGTTACGTATGAATCCGCTAACTCGACGGCCAAAAACTGGAAGCGAGTTGCATAAGCCTGCGAAACGATTCGCGTTACAGATTCAACGTCAATCTTGAGCGGATCGATGCGTAGGTATGGCATGTTGCAGGCGTCGGCAACGATCCGGGTGAGAGATTCGGAATTGAGTATTGCACGTGGATTAGTTTTACTGGGAAGACACAATTCGCCTATCGCGACAAACGGATGCCGTCGTTCTTCAGGTTTGATCACGTCGCGCACGTGCTTTGCAGTTTCCACCGAGAGCATGTTTCGTTGCAGTAAAATTCGCAGAATGTCGTCAACCAAAAGTTTGCGACTTGTGTGAACTTCGTCAGACGACGTTGTTCCAGAAACGATGCCCTTACTACTCATTTGGCTGCGCATAGTGGTCAACAATCTTATCCGTCGCGTACTCTAGTCTCTCGATCAAGGTATACAAAAACTGGCGTTGAAAACGTAGTTGGCAATTAATTGACGCACGCTGGATTATAGAACTCCGCACTTTTAGCGCGGTGACGACATTCACAGCGTTAATCGTCGCACTGCGTTTGCGACCGGGTTTGATTCCCATCTCGCCGAAGCAATCGCCTGAGCCAAGTTTTGCGATTTCAACGTCGCCCTTTACTACGGAGACCTCGCCATCGACGAGTACGTAAAATGACGGATCTTCTTCCCCTTCGCGAATTATCGGTTCGCCGATCTCGACCACTAGCCAATCTCCAGCATTGACGATCTCCCATAGTTCGGTGTCAGAAAACTCCGCGAAGAATTCGAGGCTTTTGACGCGATTAAATTTTTCTTGCTGCGCAGGTTGACCGTCGGCGAGCCTAATGAAATCGTAAACCAGAGATAGGTCACCAGCCATATCGGCCCCAGACTTATAGCGGTGTGCGGTTTTCTTGGCGAGCGCTTTGTCGATTATTCGCTGATAAATATCAGGGATGTCAGCACGAAACTCGTGCACGGGTGTTGGTGGGGTGTTTTGAATTCGATGTTGGATCGCTTCCATGTTTCGACCTTCAAACGGATGTTTTCCGGTGAGCAATTCGTAAGCCACGATGCCGAGCGAAAACAGATCACATTGACTGGTCACTTTTTCGAGGCGGAGTTGTTCCGGGGCCATATACATTGGAGATCCGGCATGCTCCGGAGCGATTCCCTCCTGTAGGTGCGGCACGATCGCGACGCCGAAATCCGTTATTTTTGCTTCTAGGTCATCGGTGAGGAGAATGTTTTTTGGTTTGATATCACGATGAATCACGCCTTTGCGATGGGCGTAATCCAAAGCCATGGCACATTGATAAAGGATATCGGTCAAATTCTTGATGCTGAGCAGATGTTCCGAGTTGGTGAACCGAGCCAACGTTGTCCCGCCGTATACATATTCCATAACGATGTAATAGCGATCTCGATCGACACCAGCGTCAAATATCGCGGTGATGTTCGGATGTTTCAGCATCCCTGCAGCCTGGGCTTCGTTAAAAAACAGGTGGCGATATAGCGGCCCATCAACACCAGAATTAACGAACTCGTCCGCGGCAACTTTGATCGCAACTGGACGATCGACGAATGGATCTTGTCCGAGGTACACGGTGGCCATATTCCCGCGACCAATGGTCTTGAGAATCTGGTACTTGCCGATTGCCTGGCCTTCTAGTGAATTTGACTTATTTTCGACCATCGCAAATAAAATCACCTTCCTTGATTTGATCGGACGCGTAGTTCGTCATTTAACACGCCACGATTCGAGCTAACTTATCATCAGCAGGCACAAGATGTCGAAGCCTAGCGTGGAGCAGGGAACCAGCGCGCAGCTTGGAGAGTCGAATTGGGCGTCCAATCGTGGTTTTACCATCCATATACTTTTACAATGCGCCGCTGTGGCGCGAAGCGCGCCGCACCTTTTGAGGATATGCCATGAAATTCGCAATACTAGCTGTAGCAACGATTTTTTCTGTGAGCTCAATGACGGCTACGGCAGAATCTGAGATTAATAGGCGGCTTACCAAATCCATTCAGAAAGTCCTGAAGGATGCCGAAGTAACTAGCATAGCGCCTAGTCCGATTCCTGGCATGTATGAGGTAATGATCGGCCCGAGCGCACTATACATAAGCGAAGATGGACGCTATATCGTCAAGGGCGACGTATTCGATATTGAGTCTTTGGAAAACCTGACGAAAGCCCGCCAAGCTCGGGCGCGAGTCGATTCTTTTAAAAATCTGAATCCGAACGACATGATCGAGTTTTCGCCTAAAGGCGAGGCGCTGCGAACGCTCTACGTTTACAGCGATATTGATTGCGGCTACTGTCGTAAATTGCATATGGAAGTCAACCAACTCACCGCGGCAGGAATTACCGTGAAGTACTTGGCCTACCCACGATCCGGATTAAAAGGCGAGTCCTACGACAAAGCCGTATCAGTGTGGTGCGCAAGCGACCGCCAACAGGCCTTGACGGATTCTAAGGCTGGCAAGTTCGTACAATCCGCGACGTGCGAGAATCCAATAAAAGATCAATATCATCTGGGAGAGGCGATGGGGATTAGAGGCACGCCAGCGGTTTTCTCGGACGATGGCGAGCAATTGGGTGGCTACGTCCCGGCTAAAGATTTGATTCGGATGCTGATGAGTGGAGGCAGTTAGTCCAAGCTAATTGTAAAACCTAGGTCGTCGATACGCGTCTTTGCGAAAGACAAACTTTCGCGTAGGCAAAAGGTGTAACGAATTAAGCAATGAAGCCATTAAATTTGCGAAGCAAAAAAGTATCTTCCGTTGGCTATCGTAAGCGCGCGCGAGATCCGGGCGCGCGGCCTGTAGGGTACGTTTTGGCGATCTGTCTGCTTGTCGGTTGTAGCAGCGATCACGATCCGGCGGAATTGTTGAGCAAAGGTAATGCCTATGTGGCCGCTGGCGATCTAGCGAGCGCTATCATCGAACTCAAGAACGCGGTTCAGGGAGCGCCAGACAATTCTCAAGCGCGCTTTGCCCTTGGCAGCGCATATCTCGCTTCCTCGAATTTCGCTGCTGCGACGAAGGAACTCACTCGAGCTCGTACCTTGGGTACGCGATCGCCGGAGTTGAATCTCGCCATTGCCAAGGCACTCATCCTGAGCGGGAAGTTGGATGAGGCGGCCACGGAACTGGCGCTCAATTTGGATGACACGAGTAGTGAATGGCTCACCTTGCAAGGACTCGTCGATCTGAGTGCTGGGCGTTACGCAGAAGCCAACACCACCTTAAAGATGGCGATAGAACTAGACAGCAGTAATGTCGACGCCTATCGGGCATCGATTAGAGCAGCCATCGCTCTCGGCGATGCGTTGCAAGCGCGAAACTATATCGAAGCGTCACTGAAAGTAACGCAAGACGATTTTGAAATATGGCTTTTGAAAGGCGACTTAGATCAATTTGACAAGAAAATGTCCGATGCGCTAACGAGTTACTCGCGAGCACTCGACATTTCCCTAAACAATCCGCTCGGGCTGTTACGCCGCGCCGCGGTACAGGTGAGTTTGGCGCAACCTGATGAAGCCTTGGTCGACCTTGATGCCATGGGCGCGGCTTCGGAAGAGCACCCGCAGGCGCTGTACCTGAGAGCGCTGATAGCCCGTCAGAAAAAGGAACCAAGTAACGCACTGCGTTATCTTCGCCAGGTTTTGACCACTTTTCCAGATCACAAGGAGAGTCTGGCTCAGGCTGCCGCGATTCACTTTGAACAGTCTGAATATGCTGATGCGGAGCGCTATCTTGATCGACTAATAGAATTCGACCCTGGCAATAAGAAAGTTCTTCGAATGCTGAGCGCTACTCGGCTAGCGTTGGGGAAACTCCCCAACGAATCGGACGACTCGCAAAGCCCAGAAGTCGACGACATGTCGGACCCGCAGCTATTAGCGCTATTAGGTGCGACTCACTTGAAACATGGCAATATTGCGCAGGGTCGTAAGAGTTTGGAGCGAGCACTCGAACTAGCACCAGGCTCGGTGCCAATTCGCACCCAAATTGCATTTAGCAAAATGCGATCCGGTCAGGTCCAAGAAGCTTTGGACGAACTCACTGTAATACGTAGCGAAGCCCCAAATTTCGTTCTCGCCAGCATCTTGCAAGCTTTTGGTTTCGCTGCGAAGGAGGACACACAAGTGGCGCTCGATGTCGCCAACGAGTTGGTGGCAAGCGACCCAGAGTCGGCGATTTACTACAACGTGCGGGGCTATCTCCAACAGCTTTTCGGCAACACGTCGCATGCCTTCGAGGATTTCGAGACGGCTCTGCAGAAAGATCCCGGATTCAATCCGGCAAACTTCAATCTGGCGCGTCTTGCGCACAACGCTAAGGATGACGATAGTGCGCGCCGAAGGCTTGAAACATTTCTCGAACGAACACCTAATGAACCTCAGGCACTGGTATATCTGGCGTCGATGCAAGTTGAGCAAGGCAATACACAAGCGGCAATTGCCTTGCTCAAGCAGGCTCGCGACAACAACCACGACGCGCCCGAGCCAAGGATTATCTTGTCACGTCTCTATCGCAGCAGTGGAGACATTGCGGCAGCGAAAAGCGCTGCCGAGGAAGCGTTTGCGTTGGCACCTTACGCATCAGGCGCTCAGTTGGAGTTCGCTGTAACAAAATTGATTGCGGGGGAGCCCGAGCTGGCGATGCCGGCAATAGAAGCGTTAGTCGAACATTACCCGAATTCCGCAAAGGTTCTGGAGTTACACGCGCGGGCGAAAGGCATGAGCGGCGACGCACAAGGGTATGAATCAGGCTTGGCGGAGATCGCGCAAAGGTTTCCGAGCGTAGTATCAGCACGTACCGCACTCGGAAAAATCTACGCGGCGCGCGGCGAGTATGCGGCGGCGGAAAAGCTCGCCGACGAATTGATCCGATCAGAGCTAGTCGATATCCAAGTTGAAGGTAACTTGTTTCTCGGGGATTTAAAATTCGCCCAAGGTGACATGCCGAGTTCCCTCGGCTTGTATCAGGAAGCGCATGGGCTAAAACCGCAATCCCGTACCTTATTAAAGATACACGGTGTTCAAAAACAATCGGGATTGAGTGATCACAGCTTGCTCGACGACTGGCTCACAGCCAATCCCAACGACATTCCGGTTGGAACTGCCGTCGCGATAGAAAACCTTAACGTCGGGCAGCGAGACCAGGCCGTGAGCAACTACGAAATCATCCTTGAAAAGTCGCCTGATAATTTAATCGCGCTAAACAATCTGGCGTGGATATTCGACCAATCAGAAGACGAACGGGCTCTCGAGTTCGGGCGGAGGGCGTATGAAGCCGCGCCTAATAACCCCGAAGTAACTGATACTTATGGGTGGATTTTGTTACGTAAAGGTCGGATCGAACAAGGGATGGAACTGATATCGAGAGCATTAAAAATGGTTCCGGCTAATAACGATATCCGCTTTCACTACGCTACCGGCCTGGCAAAGACGAACGATGTGGAAGGCGCACAAGCCGAGCTCCGCAAAATTCTATCGGATGACAGTCCATTTTCATCGCGCGCCGAAGCCGAGGCGCTGTTGGCCGAACTTGAAAATAGCGCGACGTGAGACGACCGGGCGCAGCGTACTAGCTCCTATAAACTGCAGTTAATTATCCATGCCGTTGTCTACGTCGCGCTTTTGGTAAGTGACTATTGAGGCGATTGTCTCTGAGCCATCCTCGTCGCGATGGAGCACGCGTACGGGTAAGTACCCGAATTGCGCGGCACACCAAAACGTAGTGGATTTTGAGTCACCTTTGCTTTGCCAGGTCAATTTTATCGTTTCGAATGTGCCGAGCTCGGTTTCGATAGACACATTACCCTCGGCTACGGGTTCGTATATTTTCTCTTTCCCTCGGTCCGCGATCACATAGCGAAATTGAGGTTTCCCTAACTCGAGATCGTGCATTAGCGCAGCTTGATAAATCAACTTGTCGAGCACCCCCGCAGGTAATGAGGACGATTTTTGTTGGTTATTGATAATCGTATCAATGCGGTTTCCCGTACGGTCGAATTGCGTGGTGATGTGCTTGGGTTTTTTCTTACGTTTCCGCGTGTAAGTATATTGTTCAGGTGCAAAGACCCCGTCTCGAAAAGTGCCAGAACTAGACTCCGTCACTTGCTCTTTGCGTAAGATTGCGGCGAGGCCAGTTGTTTGAAAGGTCGACGTGAAATGGTAAACGCCGTCCGCCGCGACAACGAATGAACGGTCCATTTTTCCAACGCTTAGATTGCCTACAACGAGCTCGTAGGTCGCTTGATACCCACCGACGGCGGAAACCTGAGTTGCAAATAGCAACAGCGTGGTGAAATACAACGTAGCAAAATTTCGCATGTGTGGAGCAGAATTACCCGCAGATTATAATGCCGCTTGATGTTAACATCCGTGCTTAATTTAAGGACCCGAATATTTGGGCACTTTGCAAGGAAAATAGTGCAGCCCGCTTAAGATGAACCGGCGTATTAGAGATTGGCAAGAGGCAAAAGTTCTCGTCGTTGGCGACGTGATGCTAGATCAGTATTGGGACGGTACGACGCTGCGTATTTCTCCCGAGGCGCCGGTGCCTATCGTTAAGGTGCATCAGGAAAGTGAACGGGTCGGCGGTGCGGCCAATGTGGCCGCAAATATCGTAGCACTGGGCATTCA
>JAQCEL010000138.1 GCA_027618655.1 Pseudomonadota bacterium
TCGACTTTCCCATTCCGGTCCTAGTTGCAGGTGGTGTCCTCGTTGGTTTCGGTAGTCGCATTGGTAACGGATGTACGAGCGGTCATGGGGTGTGCGGCCTAGGCCGAACCTCCGGTCGATCGTTGGCGTCCACCTTGACATTTTTCTCTGTTGCACTCGCTACCACCTTTGTGATCCGCCACGTACTCGGAGGCGTGTCGTGAGCCGCCACATTGTTGCTTTAGTCACTGGGGTTATTTTTGGACTCGGCTTAGCTGTCTCTCAGATGATGAATCCAGAGAAAGTGCTCGCGTTTTTAGACGTCACAGGAGACTGGGATCCTAGCCTTGCGTTTGTTATGGGTGGCGCCGTGGCCGTTACTTTGCTGAGTTTTAGGCGTGTTTTACGCTTACCTAAGCCGCTGTTTGGTGAGCGTTTCGAGGTTCCAAGCAATGATGCCATTGATGGGCCGCTGCTCGCCGGTGCAATTATTTTTGGAATCGGATGGGGTGTTGCAGGTTATTGTCCTGGACCCGCGATCGCGTCACTCACGATCGGCTCGGTCGAACCCGCGATATTTATCGGCGCATTCATCGTTGGTAACTTTCTCGCGATCCGCTGGCAGGCATTTAGAGAGTAGCTACCTATCAGCATTCGCATCTCGCTACTGTCCCTACGTTAATTGAATGCGACGTAAATTCTGCCTTTCGACGCCGCCTGTAGTCGAGGTCGTGTTTATGTCTGACGGTAAATTCGACTCATTCCCCCAATGACTAAATCGCCTCTCATCGCAGCGCTATCGAGTTATCTGCCCATACTCGACTGGGGCGCGAGCTATAACCGCAGAGCGTTTGGGAATGATCTCCTCGCGGCCGTTATTGTGACCATCATGCTGATCCCGCAATCCTTGGCCTACGCACTGTTAGCAGGTCTACCGGCAGAGATGGGTCTCTACGCATCGATTGTCCCCATTATTATTTACGCCATTTTCGGCACGAGTAGGGCGTTGGCAGTCGGACCGGTTGCGGTCGTGTCTCTTATGACGGCGATTGCAATCGGCCACATTGCAGAACAAGGTAGCCCTGACTATATCCTCGCTGCTTTAACCTTAGCTTTTCTGTCAGGATTGTTTTTACTACTACTCGGCTTCTTACGGCTCGGCTTTCTTGCCAACTTTCTTTCACATCCAGTCATTGCCGGCTTCATTACTGCGTCCGGAATTATCATCGCGGTTAGCCAGATAAAGCATCTCATTGGAGTCAAGGCGTCCGGACATAATCTAGTTGAATTATCAGGTTCAATTTTTGCTCAGATCGATACGATTAATTGGCCAACTTTCGCGCTCGGAGTATTGACCACAGGCTTCCTATTTTGGATCCGTAAAGGACTGCAGCCGCTTCTAATCAGCGTGGGTGTGAATCCCCGAATTGCCGAAGTCTTAGCAAAAGCGGGGCCCGTGGCAGCTGTTACCTTAACGATCTTAATCACCTGGAGGTTGGATCTCGTTAGTTACGGCGTCGCAGTCGTCGGTGATGTTCCGCAAGGGCTCCCGTCATTAACTGTACCGTCTTTCTCAATGGATCTGTGGGCCAGTATCATCGGCTCTGCCGTGCTGATCTCCGTGATCGGATTTGTTGAGTCAATATCAGTTGCGCAAACCCTCGGCGCAAAGAAACGTCAACGTATCGATCCGAACCAAGAATTGATCGGTCTCGGTGCAGCAAATGTCGCGGCGGCATTTAGCGGGGGCTTTCCGGTGACCGGCGGTTTTTCAAGATCGGTAATAAATTTCGATGCAGGAGCGAATACTCCGGCTGCTGGCGCTTACACGGCGCTCGGTCTCGCATTCGCCGCGCTATTTCTAACGCCGCTAATTTATTTCCTGCCGAATGCAACTTTGGCTGCGACGATCATTGTTGCTGTTTTATCCCTAGTCGATTTCTCAATTTTGAGAAAAACATGGGCTTATTCGAAAGCGGACTTCACCGCGGTCACGGCGACTATTTTTATCACGTTGGGGTTTGGTGTCGAACTGGGTGTTTCTGCGGGGGGCGTTGTTTCAGTATTGATCCACTTGTACAAATCTTCACGACCGCATATCGCCGAGGTCGGCAGGGTCGCAGGAACCGAGCATTTCAGGAACGTTATGCGTCATGCCGTGATCACTGATGAAAACATTCTCACTTTGAGAGTCGATGAAAGTCTTTACTTCGCGAACGCGCGCTACCTCGAAGACTTTATTTACAATCAGCTCGTAGAACGATCAGCAGTAGAGCATGTGATCTTAATGTGCTCGGCGATTAACGATATCGATATGAGCGCACTGGAATCGCTTGAGATGATTAATGAGCGTCTCCGCGCATCGGACGTAAAATTTCATCTGAGCGAGGTGAAAGGTCCGGTCATGGACCAACTCAAGCGTTCAGATTTCCTCGACCATTTGAGCGGCAAAGCGTTTTTGAGTCAGCACGATGCAATTGCCGCACTGAAAAATTGATCGTTTGATCGAAAAGTATGCGGCAATGCGGCTCTGCCGATTGACTGGGCAAAGTCTAACGCGGGGCTTTTTTACGTCGCTTAGATCCCCCGCCGCAGAAATAAGCATACAAGGTTTGCATAATTTCTCGGGCTGGTTCGTTTGCGAGACGATAGAAGATTGTTTGCGAACTTCGACGTGTCGCGACGACGCCATCGCGGCGTAGCACGGCTAGATGTTGCGACAAGGCCGATTGACTTAATTCAACGAGCGATTGCAGTTCACTGACTGATTTCTCACCTTCGGCTAAGTTGCATAGGATCAGGAGTCGCGATTCGTTTGACATCGACTTAAGGAATTTAGCCGCGTCCACCGCTTTGTCTTTTAGTTCAGCTACTTCCATACCGGCACATCATCGCGGACAACACGATTTGTCTGCATCATATAATTGGGTTTTAAGGGCTTGATTGTGGGAAAAGGGTTATTCGCAACCCGCGAATCCATCAGCATCCATCTTAGCTTCATAAGGGGCTGCAACGTCGCTGCCAGCAACCAAGGTTGCTTTTACCGCGTCCCAATCTTCCGCCTGGATGATCACCATCCAGCCTGCTTCATAGGGGTCATCGTTGGCGAGGCTCGGATTGTCAACTAATGTCGTATTCACCTCAAGCACCTCACCACCCACAGCCGATTTTGCTGGGCCAACCCATTTACCCGATTCGACCGTGGCGCAGGATTTTCCGGGCTGTACAGAGCGACCAACCTTCTTCGGGGTGAACGCAACGAGTTGACCGGCCATCGCAGTCGCGACCGCCGTCATGCCGATTTTCACGCGGCCGTCGCCCAAGTCTTGCAACCAAATATGATTCTCTACATCGTAGAGACGATCTTCAGCCAGGTTACATCCCCGCACATTAGGCATCACTGATCTCCGATATCTGAATATTTTCGCCGTGCAATGGCTTTGATGAACAACAGAAGTCACCGAGCCCGGCTTCAGCCATTTTACCACTAACAAATAAGACTAGGTGATTCGCAACTAAGGCCATCATCTGTAGGCAAGCATTTCTCTCGTTCGGATTGTCGTCCAGTTCGGCCATTAAATTGTAATGGTAAACGAGTTCACGGCAGGTTTCTCTGCAGGCGTTAAAACTTGCGTCACCTTGGGCACCTTGGCGATGCAGCGCCAATAAACGAAAACCTTCTTGTTTGTTCATCGTGGGTTGCAAGTTTTTCGCAGCGACCCAATGCTCTAGGACTTCTTCGCCACAACGCAACAACTCATCAGTACTCGTCGGCTCTCCATGCGCGACGATGATGTCGTCTAGTCGCTGTTCAATTTCCGTTAATGCTCTCATGCGAGCCCTTTTTCTTTTAGGAACCCAAGTGAGTCAGAAATATTTTCATGTATGCCAACTTTCTTCGGCTTCAGGCCCAAAGCGAGTCCGAGTAGCTGCGTAAAATAAATAATTTTCACTTTCGTTTCGACACCGAAGCGCTTTTGTGCACGGATCTGATGCATCTCCAATCCGGAGTGGCAGGTTGGGCATTCCGTGGCGATAACTTCCGCGCTAGCAGCTTCAGCTGCGCGCAGGATGTTTAACACAAGCTTTGTCGACATATCGCTATCTGACAAGGTGTGAGCGCCACCACAGCACGCTGTTTTGAGCGGAAATTCGACGTTCACTGCGCCCGCGGCCGCGAGCAAGTCGTCCATGAAATGTGGTTTCGATGTTGATTCGCTGCCCGGCCCTTGATCCTTTTCCGGGAAGATATGCCGGGGTCGCGTATACATGCAACCATAATAATTTGCGACTTTAAGTCCCTTCAATGAATTCTTTACCCGTTCGCCGAGCCCTTTTTCACCAATCGTTTCGCGGATCCAATCAAGTGCATGGATTGTCTCAACCTGACCTGTTTGGTAGGCCGCGTGTCCCGCTTTCTCGGATAGCTTGTCGATCACGTCCCGTGATTGCTGATCGTTTTTTAGGTCGTACTCGGCTTTCTTCAGGTTGTGATAGCAACCGTTACACGGTGCCATCACTACATCCATTTTCATTTCGTTCGCAGCGATCGACATCACGCGCGACGACAGATAGGTTTGGATCTTAGCGTCGATGTTTTTCACTTCCATCGCGCCACAACAGTTCCAGTCTGCTACTTCGACGAGATCGAGGCCGAGTGCTTTACCAACAGCGCGCGTCGAACGGTCGTACGCTGTTGCCGTGCCCTCTAGCGCACAACCAGGGTAGTAGGCGACCTTCTGGTATTTTGCTTTCTTGTCCGTCATGACCTGATCCTACTGTGGTGATCCACTGGTGAGTTCTTGTTCAGCCATTGAAATTAGCTCATCGAGTTTCAAGGCTTTACGGTGTTCGGCTTGTTGTTGATCTTGATATTCCTGAATCGCCGCCCCGGCTCGTGCCCACCGTCGTGTGCGTGGCGCGACCGCCCCAGCAATGCCCATCTTCACCAACATTTTGATCGGCAAATGAGCAAGTACGCGCTTGCCCATTTCAATGATCCAATCTTGCAGCAACGGTTGCTCGGTGCGTTGCAAAAAGCGGCGCAAGGTCCGACCCTCTTCGATCTTGCCGGTCGCAATAATCTGCTCGGTAAAGACTTCATCGAATACCATCGAAGGTGATTTTGGTGTGTGACCTTTTAGTTCTAACCAAGCGGCCGCGCTTTCGCCGGCCAGCGTTCCGGAAACTACGGCTGAGCTGATCCCAGCGCCAGTGATAGGATTGCTCAATCCGGCCGCGTCGCCGCACAGTAGAATGAGACGTTCCTTGATCGTGCCGTGCGGTACTCGCATGCCGCCGACAGGTATCGCACCACCCGTGCGGCTTAATATTCCTTCGCCCACTCTGCCTTGTTTCACTAACTCGCGATGTAAGCTGTCTAGCAACGGTTTCAAATCTTTCAATTTGCCTGGTTGAACGCCTAAGCCGAGGTTTGCGACTGCGCCGCGGGGAAATAACCAGGCGTATCCGCCGCAGTAGTTCGCCGAAAGAAAAACATCGGTCGCAGAGTAAGGATCACACAATGGCACGGTAATTTGTCGAGTCACGACCAGTCCATGGTTGACGGAATTTATTGCCCGGCCAATTCGAGACCGTGGGCCGTCCGCACCGATCACGACGGGAGCGTCTATTACTTCACCCGATCCAAGATAAACACTGCCCTCAGTATCGACTGTGGTGACGACGGTGTTAAACCGACACTCGACGCCGGCATCGATAGCTTTAGCGACTAGGTGCTGGTCGAATTGTGCGCGGTCGACCATCACCCCCGGGAAATTGTTTTTGTGATCGGGCGGCTCGTTTTCAACGAACGTGAGCATTCCTTGAATCGTTTGGCAACGCGCCGCGCTAACGGCGTCGATCGTCGGACTTAGCATCGGCGGCACAAATTCCGCACATTGCACCGGGATCCCCGCAGCTTGCTTGCGATCGATTGCCAACACACCTCGACCCGCTTGTGCAGCGCTACGTGCCGCGCAAGCGCCGGCGGGCCCGAGGCCAACGACTAGTACGTCAAATGTTTTTCGCTGATCCATATCTGCACTTTAGCTTGCGCTCACCATTTGCGTTGGGTTTCTTCCGAGTTTGATCGAGCAACACGCATGTTCCTGGCTGTAGCTTCGACCGATTGCATTTGCAACCGCCACCGTACCGTCAGCTGGAAACGCAATCCCGTCGATTCCAGCCATCACGGCATACGCATCAGTTACCCGTTTATGCATGCCGGGTGGCCGCGCGCAACCCAGGAGAACTTGCTTGCTCGGCAATCGTGCTCGAGCTTGCAAAAAAATCTCGCCGACGTCGTCGGTGGAAGGCGTTTGGAACGTCCCCGGTCGCGCGTAAAACGGCATCACGACAACAAGCACGAGCGCACTTACTGCATTTCGACTGACGATATCTAGCGCGTTCATTTCCCCAAGTAAGCGACCGTAGTGCAAGCCAATGACAATGTGTGGAGTGACTTCCATCTTTGTCGAGCACAGCGCGGACAAGGTCGTCTCGAAATCTTCGACGGGCCGATCTAGATGGTAGACCTCGCGAATTGTTTCGCTCGCGCCAATGACGTCCATCATCGCTGTGTCGACCCCGGCGGCCTCCATCGATTTGGCGCCTGCTTCATCAGTCAGTGCTGTGTGGATCGCGATCTTCAGGAAAGGGTAATCGTGCTTCAGTTTTTCGATGACCGGGTAGAAGCGTTGATAGCGAATTTCGTTGCGTCGATTCGAACCACCAGAGAGCAAAAAACCCTGCAAATTCTGCAGTGCAATGAGTTTACGAACTTTGCTGTCCAGCATTTCGGGGCTCGTCGCCGGCAGCATGGGTGCCAATATTTTTGCTTGGCAATGATCGCAATCGAGAGCGCAGGCGCCAGCAGTGATCGAGAACGCTGGGAAACTATTCTTCCCGCAGCCTTTTAGTTCAGTGCTCGCGTAGTCTTTGAAGGTCGGGGTTGAAAAACGAATCGGTGGTAACTCTGTTTCTTGCGATGCCAATTCCATTCGCCGAACGAGACTCGAACAAAACTCGGCATCTTCGAGTTCCTCGATCGCGCAAATCGAATCAAGCCAGCTCACGGTTTATGCACCTCATCTTGAACGTCGAGTTAAGCATCGTAATCGTAATTCCGTCTCATCATCTCGATGACCAATTTAGTTCGTCGGTCACTGTGATACAACCGAATGAGAGTGCCCGCCGGTCCAAGCAGTGACTTCGCTCATTGATGACCCTAGCGTATTGAATTCAGGATCATCACTAATACTAGAAATCCAAGCGGCCTGAACGTCTTCGTCATCGATTAAATCACATTCCAAAGAAGCCAACAGCCGAGTCGCTGCTTCAGGCAAGCTGCTCGGTATCTCAAAACCAGCAAGAGTCGCCCACAAGCCAGCCCAACATCGCGCTAGCGTCCAAGGGTTATAACCTCCGCCACCTAATACGACGACCGGCGCCGCGTAATTGGCAATTTGCCGGACGGCGCGCCATAGGGCGACATTGCTCAGACGCATGGTTGATAGTGGATCGCCGGCGAGCGCATCCGCGCCACAGGTGATGACTATCGCTTGAGGCGCGACGCTCGCGCACAATGGCAAGACTGAGTCCCGAATGAGCGTAGCGAACTCGCGATCGCCGAGGTGCTTTGCGACAACCAAGTTGGCAATGCGTGAGTTTGGATTGGTCGATCCCGTGAACGGCCATCGATCAGTTTCGTGAATCGAAACGAGATGGACACGGGGATCAGTTTGAAACGCGTCCTGCACACCATCGCCGTGATGAGCGTCGAGGTCTACATAAAGAATTCGTTCAAGACCGGCGTCGAGCAAGCCGAGCAAAGCAAAGACCGGATCATTAAAATAGCAAAACCCGCTTGCTCGATCTGGTTTGCCATGGTGGGTGCCGCCTGCCGGATGAAAAACAATGCGGCCCTCAAGTGCGAGTTCGGCTGCGCGAATCGATCCACCGACCGCCGTCGCCGCCCGTGCAAACACCCCGGGAAACAGAGGATTTTCCATCGTGCCAAAAGCGTAACGAGCGCGAACAACTTTTTCGACCCGGCCGCTTTCGTCAGCAGCTTTGAGTGCGCTTACATAGGCGCGATCGTGGAAGCGGCATAGCGTGTCGACGCTTGCTGCGGTGCAAGTTTCAATTGCATCTTCGTGAAGCCAACCAAGGATCCGTGAAAGTTCTGCTACGGTTCCCGTTCTCGCGATCGATAATGGGTGCTGAGCACGATAAGCACTGCGCTTAAACAGTGGATTGTCGACATAAAGCGCATATCGCGGTCCCAGGCCACGTAAGCGCCGCGCACGGACAGGCAGTTTAATCAACCGAATTGCCTTTTTCGAACGCGCAAACGGTGCAGTGCAAAACGCATCTCATTCGGCTGGTTTACCAATCCTTGCGCATCGGGGATTTCAATATATTCGATTTCCCTAATAAATAAAATTCATATATAGTCGAGGCCACGTCCCGCCTGCAAAGAGGTAGCTGACCATGACCGCTGAATCGAAAAGTATGTCGCTTATCGTTACTAAAGGCACATTGGATTGGGGTTATCCGCCATTTATCCTCGCTACCACCGCCGCCGCGATGGGGCTTAATGTAACGATGTTTTTTACGTTCTACGGATTGTCCCTGCTGTTGAAAGATTTCAAACCGCAGATTTCTACCCTAGGCAACACTGCAATGAAGTTGCCGATGGGCGGTATGCATATGGCATTGCCGAACATGGTGTCTGCAATTCCGGGTGTAGATGCCGCGGCATCGATGATGATGAGAAATTTGATTAAAAAGAAAGGCGTCGCATCACTTGAAGAACTCCGTGAAGCTGCGATCGACTCGGACGTTCGACTCATCGCATGCCAAATGACAATGGATCTGTTTGAGTACAGTATCGACGACATGATTGAAGGTCCGGAGATCGGCGGCGCAGCGACTTATATCGAGTGCGCAACGCAATGTGACATCAATCTTTTCATCTAGGATTTTCACGGAGAAGCAAAATGGCCGACGTCGTATTAGATGCGAAGGGCTTAAACTGCCCGTTACCAATTTTGAAAACTAAGAAAGCACTGAAAGACGTTCCGATCGACGGCACCTTGGAAGTGCTCTCAACGGATCCTGGTTCGGTGGCAGACTTCCAAGCGTTTTGCCGAACCACGGGCAATGATTTGTTAGAGCACACCCAGGACGATAACGTTTATCGGTTTTTGATCAAGAAAACTGCGTAGCGAAGCGCTCGAGACAGCGGCGCACAACGCAGGTCTGTCCTGTTGACCTCGCGCCGCCGTAGCGAAGTCGGCGCGTAGTTCAACTAGAAGTGCGCCACCAGCTTTGCTTCAGGTACGCGCTCTCTCAGCGCGCTCGCAATTGCAACTCGGATGCCAGGAGTAGGGCGTACCGAGACCCAAAGCATGTTGCGCGTAATGATAATTTCTGCGAATACGACGTCGGTAGCAAAGCGCTCCAGCACGTTGTGGACGTCTTGAATCGTTTGATTCAATTGAAAATTAGGTTTTTCGCGCAGGCCTGGTACCAACACCATGAGATCACTTAAAGCCTTACCGTGTTCATCACGGGTTGGCACTCGATTAAGCAGCGGTTCATCGGCTGCGCTAATCCGCAATGTGACTTTGGGTAATGTCATAGATTTCGAGATTCTCCATGCCGGGCCATGCTGCAGCCCTACCGCTTTCGTCTGCGGCGTTTAGAAATTCTGTCATTCAATTCGAAATTCATTGTACGCCCAGATCACCGAGAACTTTCTCTGATGTCGACCCGATCAAATCGGGAATAATTCCGCACGTCTTGCACGTTTCGTTCTGCTATTTTTAGCGCCATTATTTTGGCCGACGGTTTGGAAGTTGATCGATGTCAATTTACGTGTCGTCATTTCGTAATCGAATAACGCTACGTAAGCTCAATTGCTCGGAGGAAGATAGACGTGAAATTTCATTGGTTCAATCTCATGCCCTGGCCGCATCTGCCTGACGATTTCACCGAAAAGCACCGCAGCGTCTGGGTCGATGTCGATTCGCGACTATTCGATCCACGTAAGGCGAATCGTATTTATAACGATTATCTCGATTTACTTGAACTCGCCGAAGACTCAGGTTATGACGGTCTCGGAATTAACGAACATCATCAAAACGCATACGGGTTAATGCCATCCCCTGCATTGATGGCTTCGGCCTTGGCTCGACGGACCAGTCGGGCATCGATATTGCTGCTTGGACAATCGTTAGCTTTGTATGATCCGCCAACTCGGGTCGCAGAAGAGATGGCGATGATCGATTGTATTTCCGGTGGACGTCTAATCTCGGGATTTCCGGTCGGCAGCTCCATGGACGACAATTATGCCTGCGCAGTGAACCCTGCGACTTTGCGGGAAAAATACCACGAAGCACACGATCTCATCCGTCGCGCCTGGTCTGATCCGGATGTCTTTGCCTTGAATGGTAAGCATTACAAAATGCGCTACGTGAATCTGTGGCCGCGTCCCATTCAAAATCCGCCACCGATTTGGATACCGGGTGGTGGCTCGATCGAAACTTGGGATTTCTGCGCGCAACACAACTACAACTACAGCTATCTATCGTTCAGTGGCTACATTCGCGGTGCGCAACTGATGGAAGGTTTCTGGCGGCGCATGGAAGAACTGGGTCAAGAATTCAATCCTTACCAAGCCGCCTTTGCTCAGCAGATTTGTGTGGCTGAGACTGATGCCGAGGCGAAGAGATTGTACGAAAAACATGCGCGATATTTCTTCTCGCGCTGTCTCCACGTCCATCCTGGGTTTGCCGATGCGCCTGGTTATCGAACCGAAGCGACATTACGTGCGGGACTACAGTCGCAGATGGCCGGTCATTCGTCAGCGCTAAATCAAGCGGCGGCATTGAGTTGGGAGGAGATGGTCAGTAAAGGATATATCGTCGCAGGAAGCCCAGACAGTGTTTGTGAGCAAATCGAGAAAGTGGCTACTAGTTTAAAGGTTGGTCATCTCGTTTGCCTGCTTCACTTCGGCGATATGCCAAACGAGTTATGTCGCTATTCGACAAAATTATTTGCATCCGAAGTGATGCCTCGGGTCCGTCCTATCTGGAACGAATATAAAGATCACTGGTCACCACGTCCGATGCCCGCAGAAGAACGTGCGATACCTCGTCAGGTTTCGATGCCTGCATTTCCGCCAGTCGCAGCTACCACAGGAGGAGGTGCTTAATGGATTATTCAACCATCACGGTCGGACCGTCGAAATTCCCCGTTCATTTTTACCGCGCCGGTGAAGGCGAACCGCTGCTGTATCTTCACCATTTGCTTGGGCTCGCCGGATTCGAATCCGTCTTGTCGCGGCTCGCTGAATCGTTCGATGTCATTGCACCATTCACCCCGGGTTGGGGGCCGGCAAAGGATGACTTAGCTGCATTCGATCCCGGGCCGCTCGATCTCACTTTGCATCACTGCGATGTACTCGACGCTTTGGGGGTCGAATCGGCGCATATTTTCGGTGTGGGCATTGGCGCGTGGATGGGAGCCGAGCTCGCAGCGATCGCTCCGCAGCGGGTACGCAAACTCGTCTTGGTGAATCCATTGGGGTTATGGTTAGACGATGTGGGCGGCAAGGATCCGTTCGCGCAACACCCAGGCAGCCCGTCTTCGATTCTATTCTCAGATCCCACGATGCGTGAACGATTCTTCTTTCAAGGCCAGGGCAAGATCACACATTCAGTTATAAGAACAAGTCTATCGATCACGAATTGATCTAAAAGCACGGG
>JAQCEL010000139.1 GCA_027618655.1 Pseudomonadota bacterium
ACAGAGCCCGATCGATCGGCTTGTTTCGTGACGGGCCCTTAGTCCAACGATCCCGAAACCGTTTTCGCCGCCTTACAATCACTTTCGCGGGCCCGACAACGACTAGCGTATCCCGCCAACCAGACCAACGCTGTGCAATCCAAGACCACAATATTCGGTCACCCCATTCTATATTCGGTCGTGTAATCACGACAATGTGCTAGCTTTTGGG
This sequence comes from Pseudomonadota bacterium, assembly GCA_027618655.1. GTDB lineage: Bacteria > Pseudomonadota > Gammaproteobacteria > UBA11873. Next base: position 212 of record JAQCEL010000139.1, read on the forward strand.
CTGGCGTCAAATACCGATAAATGGCTGGACTAAACGCGGCAAGAGATTTTTGAAGCGGAGATTTCCCTCCGTCACCGCGAGGCATATACATTCTCCGTCGCGCGTGATCACGGGTTGGTGTTCTGTATCTTCGTCCGCGTCTTCTATATCACCCGCGCGGAAAATGGTCGAGCCGCAGAAATAAGCACCTTTGAGCACGAGCGTTAATTCACTTCCGCCGTGTGTATGTTCGGGCAGTATCGTTCCAGGTTGCCCGCGCAACATCCACATGTGAACGTTGTGCTGTTTGGCCAACCGACAGATTTCGAGATTGCCGCCAAGGCGCCTCCACGGCAGCGCGTTCATGCTGCTGTTGAGATAGGTCGCAACGAATTGTTCGATGTTGCCATTGAACGCGACTTCGTCGGCGCGGGGAAAAGGTCTTTTGCCATCGTCGCTTTGCTCATAGCGATCACAAATATCGCGCGCAGTCAGCGTTCCCTCGATAATCGAGCCAACCGCAGCGATCAGTTCGCCGCCAAGGTTTTCTGCAAAAGTAATCTCGCCACGGCAATCCGCACAGGCGCCTAGGTGCGCACGAATAATCGTCTCAAACAACGGCGGTGCATTGGCCGTTGCATAATCGAGCAGCCAGGCCGCGCTTGGGTGATGGACCGTGCTCATGCCGGATCCTCCATTAGTTTGCGGAGTCGCTGTAGCGCGAGGCGCGTGCGCGACTTGATCGTGCCAATTGGCACATTCAATTCTTCGGCAATTTCGCGGTGCGACTTGCCTTCGATATAGACCATCAACACCGCTTGAGCTTGCTCTTCGGGCAACTCGGCGAGTAACGCGGTGACGCGAGAACCGGACAGGGCCCGTTCAGAACTGTCTGTGTCGTTGGTCGACTCCGAAAATGTGGTTGCGTAGCCGTCGTAGGCCCGCTGTCTCCGCTCACCGGCGCGATGCTGGTCGATGAGTCGATTTCGGACAAGTGTATAAATCCAGGTGCGAGCGGAAGCTTTTTCGTGATCGAAGAGATGTGCCCGAGTCCAGGCAGTGACCATAACGTCCTGGACAACGTTCTCTGCCGCTGCAGCATCGCACCCATGGTTCCGGACATAGGCGCGCAAGCGTGGGATAAAAGTGTCGAACAATTCCCGATATGCCTCGCGATCCGCGTTATTGCGCACTCTAACGAGCAACAGCGTTTCCGCGTGTCGCGCCGCATCGTTGTGGGCCTCGACGCTGCTTGTCAGGGGAATCACATTGTCAGGCATTTTCACACGTTCATCAGACATTACTGGAAGCATACCTCGCAATACGGCGCTCGTGCTGAATCGGATCACCCGAGGTGGTGATCCGTCGGGCGCGGTCGAGCGTACCTCCTTGTGACGAATCTGCATCTGGAGCACTTAGGTATGTCAAACGAACCTATCGCTGTAAAGAAAATTGCCGTGGTCGGTGGTGGAATCGCTGGTCTCGGCGCTGCCTGGTCGTTGTCGCGGCGCCACGAAGTGACGTTGTATGAGAGTCATTGGCAGCTCGGCGGACACGCGAATACGGTCGAGGTTAACGATAACGGGCGGACTGTCGCCGTCGATACGGGTTTTATTGTCTATAACGTCCGCAACTACCCGAATCTGATCGCGCTGTTCGATACCCTCGGCGTCGCCACTGCCGAGAGTGATATGTCGTTCGGCGTGTCGCTCGATGGTGGGCGGGTCGAGTACGCGGGATCGGGCCTGGCTGGCGTTTTTGCGCAGCGGCGAAATGCGGTTAGCCCCCGTTTTTGGCGCATGCTTGTTGATATCAAACGCTTCTACGCCGCCGCACCGGCTTACTTGGAAACCATGGCACCCGGCCTATCAGTGCACGAACTGCTGCAGCACGAAGGTTATTCTGATGCCTTCATAGACGATCATCTTATTCCCATGGCGGCCGCGATCTGGTCGGCATCGCGGCAAGCCATCGCACAGTATCCGGCCGAGGCATTCATTCGTTTCTTTGATAATCACGGTCTGCTCGACCTCGGACGCCGACCCAATTGGCGGACCGTGTGCGGCGGCAGTCGCGAATATGTGTCCCGTCTCGTCGACGATACAGTGATGACTGTTCATGTCGGTACCCCGGTCAATTCCATCACCCGTGACTCACGCGGGGTGAGTGTCGTTGACGGCTCAGGCCATTCGCAATGCTACGATGAGATCGTGATCGCCACGCACGCGGACCAGGCTTTAGCGTTGCTTGGTGACGCAACGGCGAGCGAGCGATCAGTGCTCGGCGCGTTCGAGTACAGCCAGAATAGGGCATTTCTGCACGAAGACCGGCGGCTAATGCCACGCCGACGGGCAGCGTGGTCGAGTTGGAACTACCTGCAGAGCGAACATTCGGGGGACGAGAACCCGCTGTGCGTGACCTACTGGATGAATCGACTGCAGCCCTTGCAAACGGATCGCCAGCTGTTCGTCACTTTGAATCCGACGCGCAATCCACCCACCATCCTGACACAGGGATGCTACGCGTATGAACATCCGATCTTTACCTCGGCAACCTCATATCAGCAGGAGCAATCGATCGCGATACAAGGTCGGCAACGGACCTGGTTCTGTGGCAGCTATTTCGGTCACGGTTTTCACGAAGACGCGCTGCAATCAGGATTGTGGGTCGCCGACCAACTCGGTTGTTCGCGTCCATGGGCGAACGCTGGAGGCTATGGGCGATTACCGACTAGTTACGACGCGCCCAACTCCCGACCGCGTGCCGCACTGAGCGCATGAATTCCGCGATTTACACGGGCGACGTCTACCATCGCCGCTTCACCAGTCGTGGACATACATTCCGCTATAAGACGTTCTACCTACTACTCGATCTCGATGAATTACTGGAGCTCGATCAGGTATCGCGTCTTTTCGGTATCGACAGGCCAGCGTGGTTCAGTTTTCTTGACACCGACCATGGGATGGGACGTCCCGATGGGCTGCGGGCTTGGCTTAACGATGCGCTGCTCAAAGCGGGCTACGGCGGTGGCGACTGGCGTTTCCGCATATTAACCATGCCACGAATGTTCGGTTACGTCTTCAACCCCATCAGCGTCGTATTTTGTCGCCGCGCCGATAGTTCCGCCGGGGCGATGATCTATGAGGTCAATAATACGTTCGGCGAACGTATCGCCTATGTCGCTCCGGTTGGCGATACGCGGGGACGGATCCGGCAACGTTGCGACAAGGCCATGTTCGTCTCACCGTTTTTCGATCTGCAGGGTTACTACGAGTTTCTCGTCGATACCTCCAACGATCGCATGCAGATCGCTATCGATTATTTTGTGGATGGGGAACGTCAGTTGCACGCTGGCTTCAACGGTAACCTCCAGCCGTTCGGCTCGGCGGCGTTACGCAAACTGGCCGTCACGCATCCAGCGGCGACTGTCAAAGTCATTGCCGGTATCCATTTCGAAGCATTCAGACTCTGGCTACGCGGTTTCCCATTGGCCCGTCGCGCGTGTACCCAACAACAGACATCTATTGGAACTGAACTATGAAACACTCTCTTTTTGAGGCTGCCGCACCCCGGTTCGTGCCGTCAATCGCCCGCATCGCGCTTGAACGGATCGGACGTCTGGTCTGCGCGGGTACGCTCGTGATCGATATGCCGGACGGCGAAGTGCTGCGTTATACGGGCTCGGACGCACCCGGACCGGACGCGCAATTACGTTTGCATAATCTCAAGCCGCTGTGGGCACTAGCAACAGGTGGATCGATCGGATTCGCCGAGTCGTATCTTGCCGGTGATTGGGATACGGACTCTCTGCCGGGTTTGCTGTACTTTGCCGCCTGCAACGAAGACGCGGATCGGGGCGTAACCACTGGTCTCGGTATCCTCAGTCGCCTCACCGCGAAAGTGCAGCACCATTTTCACGCTAATTCGCGTCGTCAAGCGCGCCGCAACATTGCCTACCACTACGATCTTGGCAACGCGTTCTACGCACACTGGCTCGATCCGTCGATGACTTACTCAGCGGGGATTTTCAAGCACCCGGATGAACCACTCGCCGATGCGCAGGCGCGCAAATACGCTCGTCTCGCAGACATGGCCGGGATCACACCTGGCGATCGCGTACTCGAGATCGGGTGCGGCTGGGGTGGGTTCATGGAGTATGTCGCGAGACGCGGCGCGGACGTCACCGGTGTTTCAATCTCGCGGGAACAGTGCCTCTATACAGACGATCGACTTGCGCGTGCCGGGCTTGCTGATGTGGCGCGGGTTAAATTCAGCGACTATCGCGATCTCAACGGCCGTTTCGATCGTATTGTTTCGATTGAAATGTTCGAAGCCGTAGGCGAGGCATACTGGGGCACCTACGCGGCGCAACTGCGCGCGCTGTTGCGGCCAGGCGGCGTTGCCGCGCTCCAAGTAATTACGATCGACGAGTCGCGTTTTGACGGCTACCGCACAACGCCCGACTTCATCCAGAAATATATTTTTCCGGGCGGGATGTTACCGAGCAAGACAGCACTTGAAGATACCTTCGGTCGCGTCGGACTCAGCGTGACCGATCGAACTGCGTTCGGTGCCGATTATGCGCAGACGATCAGACACTGGCGGGACGGTTTCGATCGTGCCTGGAGCGAGATCCGCAATCTTGGTTTCGACGAGCGCTTCCGGCGCCTGTGGCATTTCTATCTCGCCTACTGTGAAGCCGGTTTTCGCAGCGGCGCAACGGACGTCGTGCAAATTCGTCTGGAACATACCGGGTGATGGGGCAAGCGCATTTAGCTCTGCGGCCGGCTTGATGAGCGGATTGCCGCCGCGAGTCGTGTTCGGGTACGGGTTGCCGGGATTAATTGCCGCGCTGCCAGTGATTCCGGTGGCGGTGCTACTACCGAGCTGGTATGCAAGCGATCTCGGCCTTGGTTTTCTGGTCACGGGCCTGGTGCTAGGGGTAGCACGTCTCTTCGATTTAGCCAGCGATTTGCTGGTTGGTACGATCGCAGATCGCATTGACTGGCGCGGGCACCGCTACAAGCCCCTCGTGCTCGTCGGTGCGCTTATTGCTGGCGCCGGTCTCCTCGCGTTGGCGTTGCCTCCTGCGCCAGTAACGCCGTTGTGGCTCGGGCTTGGTTCGATCGTGTTGTTTACGGGGTGGACACTGTTGATGGTGCCGTATACGGCATGGGGCGCAGAACTGTCACACGATCGCCACGAACGATCACGCTTGACAGCGAGTCGAGAAATAGCAGGTTTGTGCGGCATGCTACTTGCGCTCACGCTCCCGCTGCTGATGACTAAGCTTCCGGGCGGCGCCGCTGTCGCGCCGTTATTGGTACTCAGCGTCGCGGCGCTCGCATTCGGCGTTCCCGCGATGATTGGATTTGCGTTGTTGGTTCCGGAGCCCACTGTCCGCGCGAATCACGCGCGAGTTAAGTTGTCTGACGTCGGCGATCTCTGGCGGCTTCGGCAATTCCGGCAGACGCTGGCGTGTTGGTTCGTGAACGGGATCGCGAACGGTTTGCCGGCCGTCCTATTTCCGATCGTTGTGCAAGATTATTTCGCACTCAACGATAGCGATCTCTACGGTCTGCTCGTGTGCTACTTTGGCGCGGCTGTTGTCGCGATGCCATTGTGGTTGATGCTGGCGCGGCGCTACGGCAAAGTGCGCGCGTGGCGAGCGGCCATCGCGTTCAACGTGCTGGTCTTCGTGCAAGTTCTGTGGCTTGATCAATCGACAGCGGTGTGGTTCATCGGGATTTGCATTGCGAGCGGTATGACCCTCGGGGCCGACCTCGCCCTGCCGCCCTCGCTGCAGGCTGACATTCTCGGGCGCGATCGCGAACGCTCTGGGCGTCGGCGAACGGCGACGGCATTCGCTTTGTGGTCGATGACAACGAAGCTCGCACTGGCCGTTGCCGTCGTCGCGGCTTTCGCCGGACTCGGATTCAGCGGGCGCGGCGCAGCTGAAGGGGCACAAACCGATCCGGCGGTGTTACTCTCTTTGTACGTCGTGCTTCCGGTCGTATTGAAATGCAGCGTGATCGCCCTGCTCGGTCGTCTAGACGCAGGTTCTTCAATCGATCTGGATACGTTTGCGTAACACCTTAAGCACTTTGGCGATCACGGGAAATCGCTCGTATAGCGACGCCACATCCCAGTGGTCGTGGTGCGCGAGAAGGAGTCCGTTTACGGATGACAAAGAAAATTGGATCTCCCAGCTAAGTAGGCTTATCTGCACTTCTACGCATTCTGTCTTCGGGCGCCGAAATACGCTTTCAAACTCATTCGCCGGTTGAAAGCTCGATGCTAGCGATGTTGAGCTGGAAAGAGGTTCTATTCGCATCACATGATCTCATCGGGCCCGCGCGGCGTATTAGATCGTATAGGGCTAACGATGACCTTCCAGGTTGGAATATATCGAACGTACACGGTCGCAGCACTTGGGGGCGACAGCGGAGGAGGTTTTCGTTGCAGTGACGTCCTCTTGCTAGCGAACGTTTATCAGTGTAGGGCTGTGAAAAATTCTTTGCTCAGTGTCGCACCCGGCAAAGGATAGGCGGGCGCTGCAGTAGGCTGCGTATTAGTTAGCCACGACCTCACGGTAACACCATCGCGTTGCATGGCGAGCGCTACGGGCCCGTTGCATAAAGTGGACTAAGGAAGACAAAAAGAAATTAGGTGCTCGCGCTAAGCCGTGGGACGACACGTCAACCAGAAGTTGAAGGAAACAAGTATGGCTGTGGAACTGGCAAATCAAACAATCGATCTTCGATCTCAATATTCGGCGGCCGCTGACCTCGTGCGCAACGCGCTGTTAGAACAAGGATTGGAGACACCCATGATTGCCCAGGAGCTCGACCGCGACCAGAAACGGCGCCGGATCGCACAGGCGTTTACAGATATTGTCGTTACGCTCGGACTTGATTTAGCCGACGATAGCCTGTGCGATACACCACAACGAATTGCGAAAATGTACGTTGACGAGATATTCGCGGGCCTTGACTATGCCAGATTTCCAAAAGTGACCATGATCGAAAACAAAATGGGGGTCGACGAGATGGTGAAAATCAGCGATATCGACCTGACCAGTACGTGTGAACACCATTTCGTCACGATCGACGGTTCAGCGAAGGTCGCTTATATCCCCAAGAATAAAATTATTGGGCTGTCGAAGATTAACCGCATCGTCCGGTTTTTCGCCCAGCGCCCGCAGGTTCAAGAAAGGTTGACGCAGCAGGTATTGGTGGCGTTGCAGACCTTGATGGAAACCGACGACGTCGCGGTGTCCGTCGATGCGATGCACTATTGTGTGAAAGCGCGCGGTGTAATGGACACAAACTCGCGCACTCAAACGTTGGCACTTGGCGGGGTGTTTAAATCGCAACCCGGAGCCCGCGCAGAGTTTCTTGCCTAGTTTGTCGTGCTTACGCGAGGAGATTCACAAACCAGCCGGCACGGACTATGACCGACTATGGCGCGGCGTTTGACCACCGTGTTCAGCGCAGATGCCCAAAACTACAGTCCCTTGATGGCAGACGATGAAAGGCCACGGTGCGCATGCTGAACGAGTGCCGCGCGATTCAGTCATCCGCCATCGGGAACGGACGAAGTTTGGGTAGTACTCCGAGGCAACGTTATTCTGGATTATCGACGATCTCTGCTAGCGAATGGCGCGCTGCGGCGAATCGCACGAGGGCTCGCCTCGATATCAGATAAATCGCGCCACAGCTTAATCTTAACAATGTGCCCGTAACGGTTCGGGTTTCAAACAGTCCGTCATCATTCCTCAACTCGCGATACGGCAAGGAATATCAATATGGCAAGTGTGGCCATCGTGGGTGCGGGACTAGCGGGTATCGCTGCGGCGTTAGAACTTAAGGACGCCGGTTTTAGAATCACTGTATTCGAGCGGGACAGGCATATTGGTGGGCGTTGCGCGTCGAAACCCGAGCCTGAGGTTTTTGATCAAGGTGCGCAATATTTCACTGTTACCGATCCGAACTTTGCAAGCGTAGCAAAAGTGCTCGAGCGGGCCGGCACTGTCGCGCTCTGGAACGCCAGCATAGTAGACTTTCGCGAAGGACAATGTGTGCCGAAGAGCGACACTCGGCGCTACGTTGGAGTGCCCACGATGCGTTCGATGATCGAAACCCTCGCCTGCCCGCTCGACGTGCACACCGGTACTCAGATCGCGGCTGCACACATCTGCGCGCAGGGTTGGCAGTTGATTGACACGAACGGCCTCGATCTCGGTGAGTACGACGCCATGGTTTTGGCCATGCCACCCGAGCAGGCACGCGCCCTCGTGCCGCGCAACAGTGCGTTGCAGCGTGACGTAGCGCAAGTACACTCGAGTCCGTGCTGGGCTATGATGATGACGCTCGAAGAGCCCTTGCCGGTCCCATTTGATGCCGCGTTCTTCGACCGCCTCGATTTCGTTTGGGCCGCACGCGACTCGAGCAAGCCGGGCCGGGATGGGGTTCAACGCTGGGTCGTTCACGCCGGTGGAGCTTGGTCGCGGGAGCGCTTTAGCACAGCGCCTGACGAAGTCGCGCAGGAGTTAGCAGTAGCGTTTTTCACGACCATCGGGATCCAAGCGATTCGTCCCTTACACATAGCGGGCCATCGCTGGGGTTTCGCACGCGTCGCGAATGCGCCGCGGGTAAACGCCTTATGGGACGAGGATCTGCGACTCGGCGTATGCGGCGATTGGTGCGTCGGGCCGCGGCTAGAGGGAGCTTACCTTGGCGGCTTCGCTTGCCCGGAACGTGTACAAATGGGCGTTAGTCGTCCGTGCTAACAGCCGATCCCGCAGGCTCGCACACGAAACACCTTCGCGCTACCGATTGCGTTGAAATGCAGCGTGATCGCCCTACTCGGTCGTCTAGACGCAGGTTCTTCAATCGATCTGGATACGTCTGCGTAACACCTTAAGCACTGTGCCGATCACGGGAAACCGCTCGTATAGCGACGTTGCATCCCAGTAGTCGTGGTGCGCGAGAAGGAGTCCGTTCGAGCCGAAACGAAGCTCAGAGCAACCTTCTATCCGCCACGGTTTTTTGTGTAATTCGGCCGTTAACGTCCATTTAATCAGGGCTGCCTGTGCATTATCCGCATCGCGTGGCGCGACCGCGGCAGACTGGTTTACGCTGAACTCAATCGCGTCAAGATTCTCGAACATGTCTTTGAGTACGGCACAGTAACGCACACGCCCGCGGCAATCGTTGAATGGATCCCGAAAATGCACGTCGTCCGCGACGAGCAACATGAGATCCTCAAGTCGATCGGCGGTGAGAGATTGAAGGGCGGCAACGTAAGTGTCGAGCGCGTCTGTCATCAACGCAACATACGCCGGGTGAGTAGTAATGTCAGCGATGGCGGCAGGGCGGCGAGCAGGCGCATGGCGACGCTCATCTGCCAGGGGAACCGGATATTGAAGTGCCCACGCGAGAGCTTGTCTCGGATGATGTCGGCGGCACGATTTGCGTCGATTAAGAATGGCATTGGAAACGTATTGCGTGATGTCAATGGCGTACGTACAAAACCCGGGTTGATCACGGAGATGCGGATCCCCTCACGTTCGAGTTCCGCACGCAACGATTGGCAGATCCGGTTCAGTGCAGCCTTGCTCGCGCTGTACGAGGCGGCGTATGGCAGCCCGATATCACCTGCGACCGATGCGACGACGGCGATATGTCCGCGCCTGCGCGCGCGCATATACGGCAGCAGCAGTTCGATAGAGGTTGTGACACTAAAGAAATTTATTTCAAATAAATCACGTATTGACTCGGTGCTCCATTCATCGAGGTTCGTCGGTGTATACGTGCCGGCGTTCAATATCGCGAGGTCTATCGGTGCGATCTTCTCGATCGCGTTAATCGCTTTAAACAGCTCGTTGCGCTCTGTGACATCTGCGGCATAGACACTGCCACGGCCCGGCGTCGGTAAAGCCGCAGCGCACGCATCGAGTCGATCGCGCGAGCGAGCGGTCAACGCTACTTGTGCGCCGGCCGCGGCATAGGTGTTCGCCAATGCTGCCCCAAGGCCGCTACTCGCGCCCGTTATCCATACGTGCTTCGGTGTTTGTGAAATACTCATGTCGGATTTGCTCTGCAAGCTCGGCACACATAGGAGATAGCCGAACCGTCGGTGGCCTTAAATTCGAGGCCGACCCAACGGCCGGCCGGGTCATACCAAACGCGGGTCTGCAAATCACCGGCATATTCGTAGCACTGCCCGCGGGGCGCCGCGCTTTCGATCAGTTCGGAACCCGCGCCGCAGCGTTCGATAGTAACAGCGTTGAGGCGTCCAGTGATGGTGTTGAGCACGGCGCTGCGTGCGAGCACGCGGGGGTTCCAGTGATCGGTCGGTATCAAGTCCGCCGGACCCTCGACAACGATCCCATTGCGCTCGATTTTCAAAGCGTCGCCCGCCATTGCGACCGCAGTTTTCGATATCTCTCCGTTGTCACTGACTTCGGCGTCGAGCTCGCGCAAGCGCTCGCCGCACCAGTGCGAGCGCGATTCGTAAGCGAATCGGTAAACGGGAATATAAAATACGGTGATGCCGAGCTGCATTCTGGATAGGACTCGAATGCCATCGGTCCCCACATCGAACGTCGTGATGTGCTCGCCAATCGTTTTGCCGTTGCGCAAGACGTCGAATTCGATTCGGTCTCCATAGGTCGCGATGACGAAGTCACCGAGGTCTGATGCAGACGAACACGTCTTTGCGAATGAGGACACTGAAACGCCTAGAAACAAGGCAACCAAAAACCCGAGTCGTGCCAAGTGCATTAGCTCAGCCGTCCGATTTCTGCATAAAAATCGTGACTTCGGCGACCTTAATACCGAACTTACGGATATACGAGCGGTTCACGAGAACATCGCGGTCAAGTTGCCACAGCCAATCATCGAAATGTACCCGATAGCTGCGCCCACCGACTGCGAGGTCCATCGGATAACGCCAACGCATCGCGTTACCAGCTAGGGCGCCTTCGGCAACGCCGACGATGTCACTCGCCTTACCACTGAGGCGCCCGTTCGCGGCCGCGCGGATCCGCCATTGGCGGGTCGACCGTTCGCCGTCGGCGTAGCGGAAATCCTCGTCTAGACGTAGTTCACCTTCTTCCACCGAGCCTTTGATATCGACTTCGAAGCGGCGTACGACGCGGCCGCGCCAGTCTTGCACGATGCCCCAGGCGCGGGTCTGACCGGTAAAATAGCTTAATGGATCGAAGCGCGGCGCGGCCCCAGCGTTGTCCTCCAGCTGCATCCCGCCACAGCCGACCGCCAATAGTGGGGAGAGGAGAGCCAGCGGGCGGTAGCGACGGCCTGCGGACCGGAGACTTTGCATCAAGTTCATATGGCTTCTTACGTCATGCAAAGCGAATCGGATCACCCGGTTAGATTCGCTTACCCTCACTAGCTATGCCATATGTCTTTAATTCGCGATCGTACTTATTCGTTAGTCGAAAACTCGATGCTCGCGATATCGAGTTGGAAAGCCCCTTCTTTTTTATCTGCGAGCATAAATCCGATCTGACG
>JAQCEL010000140.1 GCA_027618655.1 Pseudomonadota bacterium
TGAAAACCTCAACCTAAAAGACCTGGGCGAACGCGGGCCCGGTGAGTTTTTGTTTTCCTGGTCGCCGTTAAAACTCGTCGGCGCGACGGGTTCACCCGGTAATCCGATCGCGGCTTGGTAGACGCATTGATACGGCTAGACATCGATTGCATTTTCGATGTCTAGCTAAATGATTGAGACGCTTTGAGACTGTCAACTAACGGAGACCCATCAAAATGATCAAATCACTAACTAGACTACTGGTTATTTGGATGGCTGTGAGTGCCGGGCATTGTTTCGCTGATGAGTCCGACGATGCCATGGCCGCACGCATCAAGGCACAACTCACCGCGCCTGGGCGAGACCAATACGATGCGGCGAAAGACCCAGGGAGAAAGCCCATCGAAACCATGCAGTTCTTTGACGTAAAAGCAGGTATGACGGTGCTCGACGTAATTGCGGGTGCCGGTTACAACACTGAAATACTTTCCGCTGCAGTGGGTCCGACCGGTACCGTGTACGCGCAAAATTCCCATTTCGTCGTGCGTTTGATAGGCGGCGCACACCACACGGCGATGCTTGGTCGGCTGGAGGGTGATCGACTCGCTAACGTCAAATACATGGTCGTCGATACGGAAGATATGCCATTGGAAAGCGCCATCGATATGGCGTTCTGGGGCATGAACTTGCACGACATCTATAACAACGACGGAGAGGCCGCTGCGATCGAATTCTTAACTCACATTAAAATCGCGATGAAACCGGGTGCCGTACTTGCGATTGGCGATCACGTCGGCATCGCCGGTCAGGATAATGCGGAACTGCACAGAATCGAATCAGCGGTGATGCTCGAGTTAATCTCCAAAGCGGGCTTCGAAATTGAAAAAACATCTGATCTACTCGGCAACCCTGACGATGATCACACACAGTCTGTTTACGCCGATGGTTTGCGCTACAACACCGATCGTTTGCTCGTTCGTGCGCGCCGACCTCTGCAATAACGAACGAATCGTCTTAATTCTTGGGGGAGCGGTAAGTGGCAACAATCAAGGGGGTTTCGGAAATCACCGGCAAGGTGTGGAAAATCGAAGCTGCGCTCGGCGACCGAGTCGAAGATGGCGACACCGTGGTTATTCTTGAATCCATGAAAATGGAAGTACCCGTGCAGAGCCAAACATCCGGAGTAGTCACGGCGATATGCGTGAATGAGGGAGATTCTGTGAGCGAAGGCGATACCGTATTTATCTTGGATACGTGATTGCACATCTGGCACGGCTGCCATTCAGGAGTACCACGTTAGCAACAAACAAATGGTCGGCGTTCATTTTGCGAAAAAACAATCCAAGCATAGCGAAAAACATTTCACCTCAATCGGTTACTTAAGAGAACGACCATGGCAATGCATATTGATAAAATCGACCCACTATCTTCAACGATTTAACCGTTTCTCGTCGGCTTAGATTTTAGGTACGCCGATCTCTCGTCGAACGCGATCCCCGGCTCCTACCACAACAATGGCTGCAGTTGGTTCCGGTACATCAGAGCACGATTTACCAGTAGCGCGGCAGCCGATGACGCATCAGGGCGACGGAAATTCCAGCCACAGTTAGAATTACGCCCATGACAAAAGATGCATCGTTGAATTCCCAAACAGTCACGACCCGAGAATTTCCCGGCAATAACAGATTCGAGTTGGGTCTTTTCTCTTTCAATCGAGAAGGTGGGTTAACTAGCACCTTGGCACCCGAACGCTGGGACGCGAGTTGGGCGAATATGCTCGCGCTGGCGAAGAACGCCGAGGCGGCCGGGCTCGAATTCCTGCTTCCCTTAGCGGGCTGGCGCGGGCTCGAAGGCAAGGCCGTCCGCGACGGCGAGTTTCATGAATCCCTAACCTGGGCTGCGGGAATTCTGGCCCAGACCGCGCGAATAAACGTATTTGCGACGATCCACGTCCCTTTTCTGCACCCGATTTTTGCGGCGAAACAAGCAACTACTTGTGACCACATCGGCTCTGGGCGTCTCGGTTTGAACCTTCTGGCCGGCTACAACATCGACGAGTTCAGTATGTTTGGGATCCCCTACCAAGGCCACGACGAGCGCTACGCGTACCTTGAAGAATGGCTCCGCGTGGTGCGCGGGGTATGGACTGAGGAACGAGGCTTTGATTTCGAAGGAGAGTTCTTCCAGCTCAAGGATGTTTGGGGTGGACCGAAACCGGCGGGTGAGGATCGCCCTATCGTGGTCAGTGCAGGCTCATCTTCCGCCGGGCGGAGTTTCGCCCTACGTCAGGCTGACGCCCTGTTCATGGTGATCGCTGATCCATCGAGCATCGTCGCAGAGGTGGAATCGATTCGATCAGCCATGGGCAAGCGCAAGATCAGGATCTACGCAAGTGGCCACGTGTTCTGTCGCAAGAGCGCTCGTGAGACGCAAGAATACTACGATTATTTAGTTCACGAGCAGGGTGATTGGGACGCCGGGCACTATCTACTGAAGGCCTACGAAGAGATTAAGTCCGTGCCCCCGGAAGTGCTCCGAGCGCCCCACTTCTTGCATCGATTGATGAGCGGCATGGGGACCTTGCCAATTGTCGGTGATCCAGACCAAGTCGTGGCGACTTGGCAGCGCCTCAGCGCGGCCGGCATTAACGGGATGGCCTTTGCATTGCCCAACTACCTGGAGGACTTCGAGATCATTCGCGATGAAGTTTTACCCCGCATGGAACACCTCGGGCTGCGAAACCCATACCTCGCTTAGCCTGATACCGAAGAAAAGGCCTTAGATTTGCTTGAAGCTCAGCTTAACTCCTCCGCCCACGGCAGGATCTGGTGCCCTTCGAGATAATGTGCTCCCAGCACACTGACTATGCCCAACTCGTGCAGTGGATCCGCTGCTGACGGCTCGAAGGTCACACTGGCGTCACCTTTTAAATCCGTTGTCATGGCTGTGCTTCCCGAAAACCCATACAGCAAGGAATCAAGCCGCTACTCGTTCGTAATGGTGATGCAACCCACCGAGCTCAGGGAACTAAACAACGTTCCCTGATCCCTGTTGTTGCACCGGTCGAGAGCGCATTGATAATAGGTTTCACGATCCTGGATCCTTATCGACTCGGACAAAATCCGCAGATCGCAGGTTGACGGTGCAAGAGAATTTCGTCAACGATTTCAACGCGTACGAATATTCGGGAAGGACAACGCTCCAGCGCGTACAGGTGCGGCTGAACCCGTCGGGGGAGCGTGCCGCGAACGCCCTGCCACAGGCGATTGCGCAGAACGCAAGCCGTGATAACTTGTGACACACATACAGCTAATCAATAGAGGTGTAGCAACCATGAGTGCAGTTTTAAATCCCCGCCAAGGAATCCAAATCGCCACCGGTATGGCCAGCGACCAGGAATGGACTCGCTGTGATGATGTCTTCTCGATGAAGGTGCTGGCGGTAGATGAAGCGCGACACACCGCGGAGGTGCTGTTCAAGATCAAGGGCGGCTACCGTTCCGGTAACCACAAACACACCTGCGAGACCCACGCGTTCGTCATTCAGGGCGCAATCAAGAACCACACCATCGGCTGCACCTTCGGTCCCGGGGACTACTGTTACCAGGGTTTGGATGATGTGCACGACGAAGAATTTATTGGCGAGACCATAGTCCTCGCCAGTTATCGTGGTTATCAACCGAAGCTCGTTGAGTTCTATGACGATGTGGGCGAGATCTGCGGCACGTTCACGGTGCAGGACTTTGTTGACGGACTGAAACCTTAGTCCAGGGCGCGCCCACCCCTCGTCAGGTGGGTGGTAGCAAGCGCAGGTGGTGCCACTTGTTAAACACTGAAGTGGCAACCACCTTGAACTGCACGTGGGGACCTGAAGCTTGCGTATCGAGCCGGCTCAGGTCGCACACGCCGCGCGCCGGTTTTTTGTCAGGTTAAGGTGAACTCCTCGTAACCGCGTTTTTTCACGTCATCACATAGCTGGCGATACACGTTCGCACCACCTGCGTACACCAACAGGCTTTGTTTTTTGCCATCGATATTGGTGCCCATGTACCAGGACTTTGTTTTTGGGACGAGCGTGGCCTCAGCCACTTCGTTGTGATGCGCCACCCACTTGGTTTCCGCTTCCGCTGTGGGCTCGATAGCGCCGCGCGCTTGCCCTCGTACAAATTCGACGGTGTCGGTGATCCAATCCACCTGTTGCTGCACGCAAGTGGGCACGTTGCAAAAGGCCGCCGACGGTGACATCGGCGCCATCACCATGAACATATTGGGATAACCGCTGACTTGTAAGCCCATGAAGGTGCGGACGCCGTCCGACCAGGCGTCTTTGAGTAACACGCCGCCGCGTCCACGGATATCGATGGCGGTCAGCGCGCCGGTGCCGGCGTCGAAACCGGTCGCGTAGATCATCATGTCTAACGGGACCTCACGCGCTGCGGTGGTGACGCTGTGTGCGTTGATCTTAACGATAGGCTCCGACACCGTGTCCACCAGTGTGACGTTGTCGCGGTTATAAACTTCGAAATAGTTGGTTTCCAAGGGCACGCGGCGAGTGCCGAAGCCATAGTCGGTAGGTAGCAGTTTTGCAGCGATCGCCGCATCGTTTATCCGTGCGCCGATCTTCTCGCGCACAAAGTCCGAGAATTCGCGATTGGCGCGTTCGTCTGAAAACACTTCGCGGAAGCCCGCAATCCAGAAGCTGAGCGAACCATCCTGCCACAGCTCCTCCATCAGACGCCGGCGCTCCGCCGGGGGAGTATCAAAAAAACCTCTCTCGCCAAAGTCGTATTCAAAGCCGGCGAAAGTGTTGTGCACCCGGGTTTTCAGGGTCGGATAGCTGGCGCGCAACTCAGCGCGCGCAGCATCGTCCAACTTGAGGTTGCGCATCGGGATGGTGTAATTCGGGGTCCGTTGAAAGACTGTCAGATGATCAACCTTGTCCGCGATAGTCTGGATCACTTGGATGCCGGTCGCGCCGGTGCCGATGATGCCGACCCGTTTGCCAGCGAAATCTACCGGTTCTTTGGGCCAACGTGCAGTGTGATGGGATTCGCCGGCAAAATCTTCCACGCCGGGAATATTCGGCATCACAAACTTGGTCAAGCCACCCGTGCCCATCACCAGGAACTGGGCACTGAAGCGTTCGCCGTTTTGTGTGGTGACCAACCAGCGTGCGCTCGATTCGTCATAGTCGGCGCGGGTGACGCGCGTGTTGAACTGAATGTCCTTGCGCAGCGCAAACTTGTCGGCCACAAAATTGAGGTAGCGCTCGGTCTCCTTTTGTGCAGGAAACCGCTCGCTCCAGTTCCACTCTTGCAGCAGCTCGTCCGAGAACCAGTATTGGTACACAGTGCTGCTCGAGTCCGTGCGGGCACCGGGGTAACGATTCCAGTACCAAGTGCCGCCGATGCCAGTCCCTGATTCGACGGTGAGTACCTTCAATCCGCGCTCGCGCAGACGGTATAAGGCGTACAGACCGGTGAAGCCGGCGCCAATCACGAGGGCGTCGAGTATTTTGGGGGTCGAATTGGAAACGGTCATGGTCTCGGTTCCTTCTATTCTATTACTTGTAAAAAAAATCACCCGTCAGCGATGTGGCGTAACCGTTCGCCGACCGCTGCCGCCGGGGTCGGGATCCTAGCTTATTGGGCCGTGTTAAAGAAGAATAAACGCCGCATTCTCCAATTCCACAAAGTATTCCGAGGGTATCAAACAGCCGTCAACCGATGCTTCGAGGGGGTGATGGCTGTGATCGGACCTCCGGAGCTGGGAGAAATTCCACACTTCAGTGCGATTTTCAGACGGTTTCGAGTGACGGGAGAGTGACGTATAACTTGGTTATCGTTTCCCATCGTGGGCGCCAGGTTGTTCATTTCAATGTCACCGCGCACCCAACCGCGCATTCGACTGGGCAACAGATCATTGAGGCTTTTCCTTATCCCTCGGCACCGAAATACCTGATCCGTGATCGCGATGGACTCTATTGGTAGGCAATTCCGCAAGCACGTTAAAAGCATGGGTATCGAAGGGATCCTAACGGCTCCGCGGAGCCCTTGGCAGAATGCTTACGTGGAACGAATGATCGGCAGTATCCGTCGCGACTGCCTCGATCACATCGTCGTACTGAACGAGCGTCAATTGAAACGGATCCTGGCAAGCTATTTTGGTTGTTACGATCAGTGGCGCACTGACTTGTCGTTGGAGATGGAAAGCCTAAGCTTTCGACCGGTGCAGCGACGGGGATCGGGGAATGTTGTTCAGTTTCCGGAGCTCGGCGGATTACAAAACCATTACGAACGAATAGCGGTTTGATTCCGTGCCATATTAGTTTTCGGGAACCACAGGTGCATTTTCAATATTTAATCGTGCTTCGCAGCCGAATATAAATACGCCATTCTGTTCGCGGATCCAATGATTCCCCACTGCTCTTGGATCAGATCCGTATTTTTTCTTCTTGCGTTTGAGAAGACGCTTAATTTCGATTTCTGTCTGCTTCGGTGCATTTTCTATCGCAGATAATAATTCCATCTCAAATTTATTACTCCTATCCCATCCATCCATTACAACTGCGTTCCAGACTGTTATTACAATTGTAATGGCAGATTCAAATTCTTCCTTTGTATGATCGTCTGGGAGCTGCGAAATCACAGACTGACCAAACGCTAATATCGTCTGGGATATTTTTGTATTTGGGACCATATTTTGTGCTTCACTTCTTTTAGGCAGCTAACGTCTTTAACTCTGCTGCGCGCCGTAAATCTGGCGCGTTAGTAGGAGCAAGTTGTTGTGTTGCATCGAGACTATTTCGGCGCTGTGAACACAAACCTGATCATTCTTCATTTCGAATACTGTCGATCCACGCCGATACTCAGATGCCAATCTGTAAGACGAAGTCCAACTTTTTACATTCAATACATCGTCGGCCAGCTCGCGAGTAAGCGTTTGCCGCGACCCATTTCGCCATCAGGTCCCATCGCTGTGCGTAGCGCGCGGATCAGTTCGATGCGCGTATCTGCCGGGTCGATGATGTCGTCAATTAGATTTAACCCGGCCGCTTCCCAAGGCGAATTCATTTCGTTCATCTCGTCGATCAAGCGCTGCCGTTCGGCTTTCGGATCGACCGCCGAGGTGAGCTTCCGACCGTAGACGACATTTACTGCAACCTCTGGCGCCATGAATGACACATCGGCTGTGGGCCAGGCGAACAGACGATCGGCCTTCATATTCGCGCCCAGCATGTTGCAATGAGCCATGCCGTAAGATTTTCTTAAGATCACACTTAACTTCGGCACCGTTGCGTGATGCAAGGCATCAAGAAATTGCATGATGCGTAACGGCATCTTGTGTTCTTCGGCGGCGCGACTGACAAAAAATCCCGGTGTGTCGTGGAGAAAAATTAACGGGATATGAAACGAGTCGCAGAGCGTTATGAAAGCGGTGGCTTTTTCACAAGCGCCCCAACCCATCGCACCCGCACTAAACATCGGGTTGTTGGCAAGCACGCCAACCACCATGCCGTCGAGCCGTGCCAGTGCGACGCTTAAACTGCGATCGTAGAGCGGCTTCAGTTCCAAAACGCTGCCGTCATCGACAATTGTTTTTACCACTCGGCGCATGTCGTAACCTTGACGTGGCGATGCAGGTAGCATTCGATAGATGTCGTCGAGACGACGGCTCGCCGGATCCTCGGATTTCACCGTTGGCGGTAGATGATTCGCATTCGACGGCAAATAGCCGAGTACTTTGCGCACTAACGCCAAACAATGCGCATCGTCTTCCGCGAACAAATCAACTTGCCCGGTGGTTCGCGCATGCAATTCCCAACCGCCTAAATCTTGTGGTGCGACCTGCTCTCCCGTGGCGGCCTCCAATACCGAGGGACCAGTCACTGCCATCACGGTGCCTTTCACTTGGATAACGATGTCGGCGAGCGCTGCATAAAACGTCGGGCCGCCAAAACAATCACCCATGATGGTCGCAACGTAGGGGACGAAGCGATCGCGCGGCGGTTTATCGATCGGTAGAACGATACTCATCATGCCAGGGGCACCCATGATGTCCGGGATCCGGCCGCCGCCGGCGTCACCGAGATTGATCATCGGGAAGCCCTTTTTTATCGCGTAATCCTGACCAGCGTGTTCCTTTTTCTGGCCGATGCGACCGTAAGAGCCTGCTTTAATCGTTGAATCGTCCGCGCCAACGTACACCGCGCGCCCGTCTATTTCACCAAATCCGGTTATCTCGCCATCAGTGGGGGTCGTGTCTTTATCTGCTTTGCGATCGCTATGCGCGAGCAAACCGAGTTCGTGAAAAGTCTGGGGATCTAACAGTCGCTCGATGCGCTCACGGGCAGTCAGGCGCCCAAGCTGATGTTGGCGGGCGACCTTGTCCGGCCCACCCATGCTTAGCGCGTGTTTCTTGGCGGCGGCGAGTCGCTCAAGATGGTAAGGATCATCGTCAGCTCGGAGATCGCTTTGCTCGTGTTTCATTGGTGAAGATATTCCGTCATGTCTAGTGATGGCGCGCCGCGCCAAGCTCAGGCGTGAAAGACGCTTTGAGTGCGTTACGTTGCGACGCTACCACGCTCGCTGAGTCGCAGCAGGTAATTTTCTCTAACGATCAGAAATAACGGAAAAGCAAACGCGAAGGCAATCGTCCAGGTGAGAACGACAAATATCCAGCCCTTAGAAATATTCAATCGCTTTGATTCATGCAGCACCCAGATCGAAAACGCTAAGGCACCGACCGTCACGTCGGCACTGAGAGAACTCGACGCGTTGTTCGCGAATCCTTGCCGCAAAAACTCCGCGACGTCGAAGACGAAACTGGTCTCCAGCATAAATCGAATATTGAAGTACCACGTCGCAACTAAACCGACTATCGCCAAACAGGCGTAGGCCCATTGTTGTTTTGATAACGCCATTGAATGTGCTCCTTAATGTGTAGCGACCCATCGCGCGATGTTACGAAATTCTGCAATACCGTCTTCTGGTGTTGCTGCGACATCGTTTAAATCATCGGAGTCGATCGCTTCAGACGATTCTTCGAGAGCGATTCGTGATCGATCTTTGTTCGTCGCCGTAAATTAATAGGTTGCCGGACTAATTGTTTTTAACAAGTTAATGCATTCAGTTCACCATGCAGAGATCAGCAAATCGATCGCCTGCGATGAAAAACTATTTTTATAGCGATTTGGAAAACGCAACCGGGCTCTAGTGGCCCCATTAACAGTTGCGCATTCACAAAATGGTCGGTTGATTATCACCGCAAACACAACGAGCACCAAAATCTCCGACCTGAATGCGGCATCGCACCATTCGACAACTTGATTGCTGTGACAGACGCGCTCGAAGTTACCGATCCGAAACTCGCCTCGGCGCTACCCATTGATTCCGCTAATGCACAGTCGCTACCATGCGACCTACAAAAGCTACCAAGGAACTCATAATGATGCGCATCGTAATCCTGTGTCTCGCCTTAATGCTGGCCGTTGTTAGCCAGGTCGGCGCCGAAGATTGGCATACGTCGAAATGGGGTAAAGATGACACTATCGGTGCCGCGAATTTGGTCACGCCTGAACGGATCCTGGCTGCGACAAAGCTGGTCAAAACCGGCAAGCGCTATGCCCTGGGACAAGTAACCAGCCGTGACACACCGGCATTTGGCACGCGGTCGTTCGAATTATTCGCGGTTTCCAACGGCAGCGTGTTTGACGGTACGGGCGAACCCTACGCCGACAACCACATGACCACGAATGACGACTGGGCATTGGTGTGGATGGGGGTCGGCTCACAAATCGATGGCCTCGGCCACGTTGGCATCGATCATGTGTACTACAACGGCAATCACGTCAGAGATTTTTTCTCATCCGGCGGCTTAAAGAAGCTTGGCACGCAAGATATCCCACCGATTGTTGGGCGCGGCGTCCTGCTCGATATCGTCGGCTATCTTAAAGAGAAAGATCCAAGCAAAGTAATGACGGTTGGCGGACTCGAGATGCTGAAAGAAGGCACGGCGATCAATCAGCCAGAAATCGAAGGTGCGCTAATGCGCCAAGCGTTGAGCTTACAGGCAGGCGATATCGTCTTGTTGCATACGGGCTACATGGAAATGGCCGATATCGATACCCCGCGCTACAAGAAATCCATCCCTGGACTCGGCGTTCAAGGCGCGCAGTTTTTGGGCAGCCATGATCCGGTCGCGATCGGCGCAGATACGTTCGCACTTGAGGTCATTCCGTTCGAGAACCAAGGCAACGCTTTCGAAGTGCATTTAGAATTGATCCCAAAGCGAGGCATCTACATCCTGGAGAACATGGTGACTCGCGAGCTGGTCAATGACCAAGCATGGGAGTTTATGTTCGTCTTAGGACAAGCGCGGATGCAAGGTGCGGTCCAGATGATTATCAATCCAGTCGCGATCCGTTAGACAGTGAACATGTTGTTGGGTGGCCTGGCGCGAGCATGAAGGACGTCGACATTGCTTACGCTGAACAAAAGACTGCGTGGGCAACGTATGAAACTTTGATTCACCGCACATCATCGTTGAAATTACGTTAAAGTTTTTGCAATCGGCCCAATGCCGAACCTACCCTGCGCTCGCACGAGCGCCGCTTCCCAAGACAAAGGAGTTTTGAGATGACACGATGGATGCCCATTTGGATCATGGCCGGCGCGCTCTGCGCGAGCGGATGTAACAAAGCCGCGGAGACCACAACACCATCAGCGCCTGCCGAGCTTGCAGCGACGACTAGCACGGGTGGTGAATCTATTGCTAGCGCGCCGCCAATGTCCGCGACCACGACGGGATCAGACGATCTTAGTGTCGTTTCCAACCCGGCCGACGAACGCATGAAGCAAACTGCACCCGCGGCGTTTGATGTGTTATTTCATACATCGGCTGGCGATTTTACCGTGCATGTCACGCGTGAGTGGGCACCGCTTGGTGCGGATCGTTTCTACAGCTTAGTGATGAACAAATTCTATGACGGCAATCGATTTTTCCGGGTCGCACCAGGTCAGTCAGGAGGACGCTTCGTGGTGCAGTGGGGAATTCATGGCGAGCCGTCCGTTAATACGGCTTGGCAATCGAGTCCGCAGGCCAAAATTGACGACGATCCGGTGCGTCAGTCGAACACCGCTGGGAGTGTGACGTTTGCGACCTCAGGACCGAATTCACGGACCACGCAGCTGTTTATTAATTACGCGGACAATAGCTTCCTAGATGGCATGGGGTTTAGTGCATTCGGCGAGGTCAGTGGCGATGGCATGCAAACCGTTGCTGCAATCAATGGCGAATATGGCGAGAGCCCGGATCAAGGCCGGGTCCAATTCGAAGGCAACGCTTACTTGAACGAGAAATTTCCCAACCTCGACTACATCATCACTGCCACGGTCGTGCAGTAAATCGAATCGGATAACGTTCCGACGGGACCAATGGGGTCAGACTCGATCGAACGGACGAGACCAATGGGGTCCGGACTACACGAACATGGTTTTCAAACGAGTCTGACCCCATTGGTCTCCCTGACCCCATTGACCCGCCGGACTCGTCGCGAGATCCACCGTTAGCCTCTGGACCGCGTTGCGCGCAGGTCCCTGTTTCAAGAATCAGTCGAAGGTCTTAACCATCCATGGCGACAAATTTTGGCTCCAGTACCAACCGGCGCTATGAGTCAATTCCAATTCAGGTATGAGTCTGGGCGAGTTCGGTCCGGACCGATAGGGGCTGGATTCAGGCAA
>JAQCEL010000141.1 GCA_027618655.1 Pseudomonadota bacterium
GAACCCACCTTTTCAGTAGCGCTAGCGCTTGCGGTACCAGAAAATAACCCAAAAAAACGGCTCATTAATCCTTTGTCACTGGTCGCAGCTTCCTTCGGCGATTTTGGTTTCGGGACGATGCGACTAAGGGCTTTAACGACTGGCTGATCGGCCAGCGGCACCTCAAGTTTTCTATGGTCCTTAACCGGACTTTCGACATCTTTAAGGAGTGCGTAGCTATCATTCTCACCGAGTTTCTTAGCGTCTTGCTCGCGGATCCGCTCAACGTCGTAGTGCGGTGTTTCTAGATTCTGATTTGGGATAATGAGGATCGTGACTTTCAGACGTTCTTCGATCCCGCTAATGTCTAGACGCTTCTCGTTCGTGAGATAAGTCGCCACGTCGATTGGCACTTGCGCCACTATTTTTTCGGTCGCATCTTTCATCGATTCTTCTTCGATAATGCGAAGTACTACGAGGGCGGTTGACTGTGTGTTGCGGATCGCGCCGACGCCTTCACAGCGGGGGCATAACTCATGGGACGATTCTGCAAGCGATGGCCGGATCCGTTGGCGGGACATCTCGAGTAAACCGAAACGAGAAATTTTGCCGATTTGCACGCGAGCTCGATCGACTTTTACGGCGTCGCGAAGGCGATTTTCGACGGATCTCTGGTTTTTCGACGCCAACATGTCGATGTAATCGATTACGATCAAGCCGCCTAAATCGCGCAGACGCAGTTGCGTGGCAATTTCGTCAGCCGCCTCTAGATTCGTCTGCAGTGCCGTGTCTTCGATATCACTCCCTTTAGTCGCCTTCGAGGAGTTGATATCAATCGTAATTAGAGCTTCAGTTGGTTCAATCACGATAGAACCACCACTTGGGAGCCGCACGGTGCGACTAAATGCGCTTTGAATCTGGCTCTCTATTTGGTAGCGCGTAAACAACGGCACCGGGTCGTTGTAGCGTTTCAGCTTATCCAAATTGTGCGGCATGACTTGCTGCATAAAATCATGCGCTTGATCGAATAACGCCTGATCGTCGATAAGTATTTCGGCAATGTCGCTGCGCAAGTAATCGCGAATAGCGCGAATAATGACGTTTTGGTCTTGGTAAATTAGGTATGGGGCTTTGCGATCGACGGATGCATCTTTAATTGCGTCGCGCAATTGCAACAAATAATCCAGATCCCACTGAAGTTCTTCAGACGATTTTCCGATGCCGGCGGTTCTTAAAATCAAGCCGAGGTCGTCTGGTATTTCCAGCGCCGCCATCGCCTCGCGTGCTTCTTCTCGATCCGAACCTTCGATCTGACGCGATACGCCGCCAGCACGCGGGTTATCCGGCATTGCCACGAGGTAGCGACCTGCGAGTGAGATAAAGGTCGTTAAGGCTGCGCCTTTGTTGCCGCGTTCTTCTTTCTCAATTTGGACGACAATTTCTTGTCCCTCATCGAGCACCTCTTTGATGTTTATGCGGCTGCCGCTTTTGGGTTGCTCCTTAAACAGTGAGCGCGACACCTCTTTGATTGGGAGAAACCCGTGGCGCTCAGCGCCATAATCCACAAACGCTGCCTCGAGGCTTGGCTCGATGCGCATAATTCGCGCCTTGTAGATGTTGGATTTCTTTTGTTCGTGCCCGGTAGCTTCAATATCTAAGTCGTAGAGTCGTTGGCCATCAACTAGCGCCACACGCAGCTCTTCCGCCTGAGTCGCGTTTATCAGCATTCTTTTCATTGTAAAATTCCTAGCTTTAGCATCCGGCGCCTCGCCTACCGTCGCGCACCGCTATTCGGTCGTATACGAGGGCGTTCGTTCCTGCGACGGAGCCTAAAGGAGCGTCTGAACGCGACGGGTTTATCTGATTAATGCAGACCCTTCGCGTTATAAATATGAATCCATCTCTTCAACTTACGTACATACGTAGGCCAAGCAGTTTATGCTTCGGACTCATCGGCGTTTTACCGAAGTTGGCGTCCCTGTGAACGGTCGTCGGCGAAAAAATGCGGCAGTCCGACGTGCGCGTCGTAGCCGCTGGAGTAAGCCCAATGATCTTCGGTCAGCGGCCATTTGCTAAAGTATTGTCGCTTGTCTCGCTAACTGCTTGGCGCAATTGCATTATTCTTCTTTAGGAAGGCACTGCAGATACGCCCGGCGAATATAACAGTGTTCACTAACTGCGGCAATGTACGTCTATCGAGTGGCGAATCAGCTGATGGCAAAAACGAGTGCGATTACGCACGAAATAAGCATTAACGAAAACGGGCGTCGGCTCGATAATTTTTTGACAGGCTTGTTAAAAAACGTACCTAAATCATTTATTTACCGCATCATTCGGAGAGGGGAAGTGCGCGTGAATGGATCGCGGGCGCGCCCCGACAGAAAGCTCGTGACGGCGGATCGTATTCGCATTCCGCCCATGACACTCGTCGAGCAAGGCGAGCAACTGATAGGCGCGCAGAAGCTGGAGCAGATCAGCCGTTCGATAATCTTCGAAAACGATTCTACGATAGTGATCAACAAACCTGCCGGATTTGCGGTTCACGCGGGCAGCGGCCTACTATTTGGCGTTATCGACGTTGTGCGACGGTTACGCCCGAACAATCCCGAAATCGAACTTGTTCATCGGCTCGACCGCGACACATCGGGTTGTCTATTGCTGGCCAAGAACTACCCCAGTCTGAGACATCTTCAAAATCAAATCGCCGATCCGAACAGCGCAAAAACCTATCTAAGCTTACTCTGCGGGGAACTAGCCGAGCCGACCCTTAATGTCGATATCAGGCTAGCCACAATCCGGATCGCAGGTGAGAAAAAAACCGTTGCTGCGAGCGATGGCAAACATGCCCACACGTCGTTTACAACGCTTGAGAGATTTTCGGGAATGACCCTAGTCCAAGCGCGGATCACCACGGGGCGGACTCATCAAATTCGCGCGCATGCGGCAGCGATTGGGAATCCGGTGGTCGGTGATAAAAAGTATGCCGCGGCAGAGCAGCAAGCTTTGGCGCGCAATCTCGGGCTGCGCCGCATGTTTCTACACGCGTCGTCAATAACCATTGAAACTTCGCCGAATGAGGCCTCAGTCCAAATTGAGGCGCCCCTGTCTGCGGACTTGGAAGAAGTGCTCCGCGCGCTACGATGCCAATAATTGAACTGATTGTTTTCGACTGGGACGGAACTCTAATGGATTCCGAGTCGTGCATTGTCGCGGCGATGCGCATGGCGTACGAGCAAATAGGCGTCCGCGCGCCAAGTTACGAATCAGCACGAGAAATAATTGGCTTGAGTCTGGATGATGCTATTCGTCACATGACTCCGCAGCTGTTGGTAACGCAAATCGAACAAATTATTGGCAACTACAGAAAGAATTTCGCTTCCCAAGTCGAGCCTCCAGCGCTTTTTCCTTGTGTCCGGGATACGTTGCTCGAACTTCACCGTCGCGGCTTCCAATTAGCCGTAGCAACCGGGAAAAGTCAGGCCGGCATAGCGCGGGCTATTGATGAATCAGCGATTATGATTGGTGACACAGCTTTCGATCTGGAGATGGCCCGCGCTGCGCAACTTAGGTACGTGCCGGTAAGCTATGGTGCACACCCGGTTGACCGTCTAGCTGCCTATAATCCTACGTTTATCCTGAATCACTTCGACCACCTAATACACGAACTAAGCGCCCTAAATGAGGTCGATGGATCGCGTTCATAGAGAGATCATTAATGACTGACAACAACTCAGATAATTTCGCTAGTGCATTTGCGATTGAGGCCCTACGAGAGCAACGCCGAGCGCGGCGCTGGAATAACTTTTTCAAGGGCCTGTTTTTTTTGTATTTGGTTGGGATTTTGCTCGCTACATTGCCTAACTTTAAACCCGGCGAACTCTTCGGTGGCGACAAGTTCACCGCGCTTGTCGAGGTCCAAGGCGTGATAGCCAGTGATTCAGATGCCAGCGCCGACATTATAGTCACGGGACTACGGGCCGCGTTCGAGGATCCCAAGACGGCAGGTGTGATTATCCGGATCAATAGTCCGGGGGGCAGCCCGGTTCAATCCGGATACATTAACGACGAAATATATCGACTAAAAGCTGAGTACCCGGAGATCCCGGTCTACGCGGTCATTCAGGATATCGGGGCTTCTGGGGCCTATTATGTTGCGGTCGCTGCAAACGAAATATATGCCGACAAAGCGAGCATTGTTGGTTCGATTGGCGTTCGCATGGACGGCTTCGGGTTTGTCGAATCCATGCAGAAACTTGGCATCGAACGGCGATTGCTGACCGCTGGCGAGAACAAGGGGTTTCTCGACCCGTTTACACCCGTTAAAGAAAATGACGTTGCTCATGTCCGTGGATTATTAGCCGAAATCCATGAGCAATTTATCAACACTGTTCGAAAAGGTAGGCAAGAACGTTTCAGTGAATCGCCAGAATTGTTTTCAGGTTACGTTTGGAGCGGAGAGCGAAGTTTGGAACTCGGCTTGGTTGATGCCCTGGGGTCCGCTAGTTTCGTCGCAAGAGAAATTATCGGGGCGAAAGAGATTGTGGACTTCACGCCACGTCGCACCGTACTCGATCAATTCGCTCGTCGAATCGGTGCTAGTTTGTCCGAGAAATTGTTTAGTTCTGAATTCAGTTTGCGTTAAGCCGTGTCGAAATAGTTTACTAGCGCGCGTGCGAAGCCTCTGTCGGGTATTAATTACAAGATCGCACGTTCAGCACGTCGACACCGAAGCTATTCAGCAGAGTGACTAAAGTGATTAAGGGCAAGCCAGTCAGTACTGTAGGATCGTCCGCCGTGATCGTCTCAAAGAGGGCAATGCCCAAATTTTCGTGCTTGAAACTGCCCGCGCAGTCATACGGCTTTTCTCTAGCCAAGTAATTCTGGATCTGGACTGCGGATAGTTCGCGAAACTTAACTCGGCAGGGTATGACTTGGCTCCGAACAACATCTGTTTGCGAATCCAAAACGCACACCCCAGTGTAGAACGTTAATTCCTTCCCGCTAGCTAACGAAAGTTGCTGCATTGCTGCTTCGTGCGTGAGCGGTTTACCAACGATTTCGCCATCTCGAGCCGCGACTTGATCGCCACCGATGATCAGATGGTGCGAATAGCCCCAAGCTAATGCTCGGGCTTTCGCTACTGCCAGTCGCCGAACTAAAGTTTCCGCCGGCTCGTCTTCGACTCGGCTCTCGTCGATATTGGGCGCTCTTTGTTCAATATCCAAGCAAAGACGATCCATTAGTTCGCGGCGGTACGGGGACGAAGAGGCGAGGACCAAGCCTCTTCGTCCATCAGACGTCTCATATCTAGTGCTAATCTTCGTTTCAACAGGCATAAATAAGCATCCGATTTCACGGTGATTTTACCCCGTGCGTGAATCCCCTATAATACCGCCGCCCATGACCGAGGAGTTGCCAAAATATATCGATGCACGGCGCGCGCTTGAGCGGCGAATTAAGGTGACAGGGAAACTATCGGCGACCCGCTTGGGACGAATAGCCGAGCCGTTCCGTGCTCAAGAGCAAGTCTCCGTCGAGGCCGAATTTGACAACGACGATCCAAGGCGACCACGCCTGACTGGCGTTTTAAGGACGGAAGTTGGCGCGACGTGCCAGCGGTGTTTGGAGCCAATGGTCATTATTATTGATAGGCCATTCAATGCGGCTATTGTTAAATCAACAGACGATTCGCAAAAGAGCGATACTGATGACGGGGATGCGCTGATCCTAGAAAATGATCAAGTCGACCTCGAACAATATGTCGAAGACGAGATAATGCTGAGTTTGCCGATGATCCCGCTGCATGATACCGAGGACTGTCATGCCGAAGAGCCGATAGAAGTTTCGACACGACCGCAAACCAAGAAAGCATTCCTGGGGCTTGCTGAGCTTATGGAAGCTCAAAAGGGCGACAAATACTGATCTGCTGTAGATTAAATTGCTAGTGAAATTGGAGAATGTGAGAAATGGCTGTACAACAAAACAAGGCGACCCCATCCGTAAGAGGGATGCGTCGTTCACACGATAAACTAAAAAAAGCGACGCTATCAGAAGACCCAACAACGGGTGAGATTCACCGTCGGCACCATGTCAGTCCGGACGGGTATTACCGTGGTAAACAAGTCATTCCTGACGCTGAATGATCGCTTGAATAAACCGCGCGTCGGAACTTAACGATATTTTTGATCTTGTTATAGGTACTTGATGACCATAACCATAGCCCTGGACGCCATGGGCGGCGACCACGGTTTGGACGTCACGCTCCCAGCTGCCGAACGAGCGCTAATCGAACACCCCGATCTGTCGTTTTATTTAGTGGGTAATGAAAGCGAAATCGTCTTGCGACTTCGGCAGTTCCCCCAGAACTTAAGCGAGCGGTGCCAGGTTTTGCACGCACCACAAACTGTCGAAATGGATGACAAACCTTCGTCGGCGCTACGCAATAAGCGCGATTCGTCGATGAGATACGCTATTGACTTGGTCAAAGATCGCCGTGCGGACGCCGCTGTCAGCGCCGGAAATACCGGCGCCTTGATGGCGATCGCGCGGTTCGTGTTGAAGACTTTACCTGGCATCGACCGGCCAGCTATTTGTGGTGTCATGCCCGGGATTAATGGTCAAACGCACATGCTCGATCTTGGGGCCAATGTCGATTCTAGCTCCGAGGAATTATTCCGGTTTGCGGTGATGGGATCCGTGTTGGCAAGCTCGGTGGCTAACAAACCTAATCCGAGCGTCGCGTTGCTAAATATTGGCGAAGAGGAAATCAAAGGCAATGATCGGGTCAAACAAACCGCGGCACTGCTGGAGAATAGCGATTTGAATTATTACGGTTTCGTCGAAGGTGACGACATTTTCAAGGGCACTGTTGATGTGGTCGTGTGCGATGGTTTTGTGGGCAATGTTGCACTAAAAGCCAGTGAGGGCGTAGCGCGCATGCTCATCCAGTTTGCGCGCGACGAATTCGGCCGAAATCTTTTGACGAAACTTGGCGCTTTAGCTGTAAAACCGAGTTTATCCGCGATGCGAAACCGCGCCGACCCGGGCCGCTACAACGGGGCGAGTATGCTTGGCTTAAGGGGTATTGTGGTGAAGAGCCATGGTAGCGCCGACGCTGCGTCGTTTGCGAACGCAATTAACGTTGCCATCGCCGAAGTCAAAAACAACGTACCGGAACGCATTGCCGAGCACATCGAAAAACACCTCGCCAGAACTTAAGATGACAGATAAATTCGCGTTCGTTTTCCCCGGGCAAGGCTCGCAAGCAATCGGCATGTG
Source organism: Pseudomonadota bacterium (assembly GCA_027618655.1). Lineage (GTDB taxonomy): Bacteria > Pseudomonadota > Gammaproteobacteria > UBA11873. Next base: position 7,258 of record JAQCEL010000141.1, read on the forward strand.
CGCGGCGTTGCTGGCCGATTTTCCCAAGGTTTCACAACGCTTCAGCGTCGCGAATGAAATTCTTGGTTACGATATCGCTGCTCTAATGTCTGATGGTCCAATCGAGGAATTGAATAAAACCGCGATAACGCAGCCTGCGATGTTGATCGCCAGCGTCGCGACTTGGGATGCGTGGCGTGCTAGCGAAGGTCCCCGACCGAGTTATATGGCCGGACACAGCTTCGGCGAGTATTCGGCGCTGGTTTGCGCGAACTCAATACGCTTCGAAGATGCCGTGTTCCTCGCCGCAGAACGCGGACGGTTTATGCAAGAAGCTGTACCCGCCAAACTTGGTGCGGTGTGGGCCGTGCTGGGATTAGATGAAGATGTGCTCGAACCTATCTGCGTGTTGGCGGCGCAGGGCCAGGTCGTGCAGTGCGCTAACATAAACGCGCCGGGGCAAATCGTATTAACTGGCGACCGCGCCGCCGTTGAAAGAGCGTGCAAGCTTGCACTCGACGCAGGCGCAAAAAAGGTGATTCCGTTGGCCGTCAGCGCGCCAGTGCATTGCGCACTCATGTTACCAGCAGCGGAGCGCCTCGCAGCACACATTAAAACTATCGACATAGCAATGCCAGACATACCAATAATTCACAATGTCGACGCGAAGTCGCGAACTAACGTAGACGATATTCGCGCGGCGCTGATTGCGCAGATGGCATCTGCGGTTCGATGGCGTGAAACGGTGGAGCATTTCGTTGAAAACGGTATTGGAACAACTGTCGAATGTGGCCCCGGCAAGGTCTTATCTGCGCTAGTGAAACGAACTAGCAAAGCCATTAAGACGCTTCCGATCGCGGATCGGGCGACCATCGATAGCGCAATAAATAGCCTGCAATCTGCACGCGAAGGTGGCGATAATGGATCACGCTAAATGCGCGGTCGTGACCGGCGCGAGCAGGGGGATCGGCAAGGCGATTGCCGCGGCACTCGGCGCTGCGGGGTACAACGTGGTTGGCACGGCAACAAGCGACGCTGGTGTGAAGAGTATAGAGACTAGTTTATGTTCCCTTTATCCGGGTTCCTCGGCGATGGTGCTCGATGTGACGAGCGACACTTCAATTGATGAATTTGTAGCTAGGTTATTAGATGCCGGACACCAGCCACATGTGCTCGTAAACAACGCGGCTATTACCCGTGACAATCTCGTGCTAAGGATGAAGGACGCTGAGTGGGATGAGGTGTTGTCTGCCAATCTCACGTCGGTATTCAAACTTTCTAGGCGGCTAATTCGGATCATGATCAAGGCGCGTGCCGGACGGATTATTAATATTGGATCCGTCGTTGGTTCGATTGGCAACGCCGGTCAGACCAATTATGCCGCCGCGAAGGCTGGCATGATCGGATATACCAAGTCACTAGCGCGCGAGATTGCGAGTCGCGGGATCACGGTGAACGCGGTCGCACCTGGATTCATCGATACCGACATGACGAAAAATTTAGCGCCGTTGCATCGCGAACAAATGCTCTCCCAGATACCAGTAGGGAGGCTCGGTCTGCCAGAAGAAATCGCCGCGGCCGTGGTCTTTCTCGCCTCGGATATGGCGAGCTACATCACAGGCGAAACCCTGCATATAAATGGCGGCATGTATATGGCGTAAACGCCGCAGATGCGGGTTTCACAATGGCGACTGCTAGCGCGATCTAGCAAATCGGAAATATCCATTAAAGAATTGTTTTTTATAACTAAATTCAGGCAACGATGGTCGTTGCTTGCAACATAGATGGTTTCCACTAAACTATCACCCGCCGCAGCCCCGGCTGCAGTTGACTTGGGAGGAAGGTCAAGCATGAGTAGCGTTCAAGAACGTGTAAAAAAGATCGTCATCGAACAATTAGGCGTAAAAGAAGAAGAGGCTACAGATGAGGCGTCGTTCGTCGACGACCTCGGGGCTGATTCACTCGACACTGTTGAGCTGGTGATGGCGTTGGAAGAAGAATTCAAAACCGAGATACCTGACGAAGAAGCTGAGAAAATCACCACCGTCCAGCAAGCGATAGATTACATTACCGCGAATCTGGACTAGTCATAAAAAAGCGCCGATGTGGGAGGCCGCGATTTCGAAGAGAACGCGGCCTTTTCCACCTATAGGGCATTAACTAATTACGAGGATTGAGATAGTGCCACGCCGTCGCATCGCAGTTACCGGGCTAGGTCTTGTCTGTCCAGTTGGAAATACCACAGAGCAGGCCTGGCGCAACATCGTTGAAGGTGTTAGCGGCATCGGTCCTATTACCAGCATCGACGTTTCTGATTTCAGTGCCAAAATTGGTGGCGGGATCAAAGATTTCGATGTTGAGATTTACGTCCCAAAGAAAGACGCACGCCGTATGGACCCGTTTATTCACTACGGAATGGCGGCGTCAATTCAGGCGATCGAAGACTCTGGACTAGAAATCACGGAAGCCAATGCGCGTCGCGTAGGCGCATGTATCGGTTCAGGAATAGGTGGCCTTCCGGGTATCGAGAAGGCCTACCAATCTTATCTCGATGGTGGTGCACGCAAAGTTTCACCGTTTTTTGTTCCCGGTAACATTATCAATATGGTTGCTGGCAATCTTTCGATTCGTTACGGGATGAAAGGTCCCAATTACGCAATGGTGACAGCCTGTTCGACAGGAGCGCACTGCATTTCGAACGCCGCGCGCATGATCGAACGAGGCGACGTGGATGCCATGATAGCGGGCGGTTCGGAATACGCGACAAGCTACACAGGGCTTGGCGGCTTCGCGTCGGCGAAAGCATTATCGACAAGAAATGACGATCCCGAGCGTGCGAGCCGGCCTTGGGATCTCGAAAGAGACGGTTTTGTCCTCAGTGACGGCGCCGGGATTGTCGTTCTCGAAGAAATGGAAATCGCGAAAAAACGCGGTGCCAAAATTTATGCCGAACTGAGTGGCGCTGGCATGTCGAGCGACGCATATCACATGACGGCTCCTGCCCCTGATGGTGAGGGCGCTGCCTACTGCATGGAATTAGCACTCTTAGACGCGGGTCTCAACCGCGAAGATGTCCAATACATCAATGCGCACGGCACCTCAACGCCAGCTGGCGATAAGGCTGAGACCGACGCAGTTAAGCGTTATTTCGGTGACTACGCCTACAAGCTCGCAATGAGCTCGACTAAATCGATGGTTGGCCACATGCTCGGTGCAGCAGGCGGCGCAGAAGCTGTCTTTACCGTACTTTCGATCCGCGACCAAGTCGCACCGCCAACAATTAACCTCACTAACCCCGATCCACAATGCGATCTCGACTACGTGCCGTTAGTCGCTCGTAAAATGAAAATCGATGTAGCGATTTCCAATTCATTCGGATTTGGTGGAACGAACGGAACCTTGGTGTTTTCGCGCGTCTGATTCGTCCAGATCTAAGGACGTTGTCGTAACGCCGGTTGATAATAATCACGAGGCTTTGCGGTTGATACCTAAGGTCATCATGCGCGCAATTTGCGGATCTCCAGAGCGCCACCGTAATGAAATAGCGTCTACGGTCGTCGATGGCAGGACCGCATTGAAACGATTGCTGGCTGATGTCCAAACGCGTCAAGTCGTCGAGTTGCGTGATAACCAGAACGTACAATGGTTGTCCGGCAAAACCGACCGCAGACGCTACGTCGCCTTCGTCGCCAGAAGATGCCATTAATGAAACGGCTCTTCATCCGGGGTTCGATATTTACGCTCGTACTAATCCTGGTGGTTGGTAGCGCTGGGATCTGGATTTGGCGCGACGCCCAAAGCGTTTTAGACAAGCGCATCAGCTTGATCGATGGTCCCGAGCTGTTTGAGATCAAACGTGGTACTTCCTTAGCGACAATCGCAAGAAACTTGCACGACAAAGGTTGGTTAACGAACGAACACTATTTGCGCCTAGAGGCCCGTCGACGAAAAATTGCTGGCAACTTGCAAGCCGGATTATACGAAGTGGTCGAGGGCGCTACGCCGCGACAACTGCTTGAACAATTTGTTAGCGGGCAGGTAAAGGTCTTTCGAATAACCTTTATCGAAGGAACAACATTTCGCGAAATACGTGAGGTTTTGAGCAGTAACAAATATGTTAAATCGACCATCGCCGATAAAGACGACAGCTGGGTTGCAGCACAAATCTCATCTGCTTCGGCGAATATCGAAGGGCAAATATTCCCGGCTACGTACTATTTTTCGTACGGTGAACAAGACATTGATATCCTGAGACGCGCCTATAACCGTATGCAGCAGGTACTTGAATTCGAGTGGCAAAAGCGCGCGCCAGATTTACCGTTTACGACGCCTTACGAGGCGCTGATAATGGCGTCAATCATCGAAAAGGAAACCGGGGACGATCGAGAGCGCGCAGAC